>CAZAVD010000001.1:0-51831 GCA_964488715.1 uncultured Gammaproteobacteria bacterium
TGGCCTTCAATAATTACATTGCCATCAGCTTTAAATTCACCTTCTACTTTTACACTTGGACCAATTATTGTTTCAACATCTTTAAAGTTTTCTTTAGACATAATTTTTTAGTCAGCGAGTTGGCTCCTGGCTGTGCCTGGAGCCATTTTGTTCAGGCTGATTAATACTATTAATAGTAAATTCTATTCTTTTAGCTTATATTTATTTTTAAATATTGTAAAGCGACTTTAAATAAGCTAGAATTAAAACAAAATTAGTCCCTGTAACTCAATGGATAGAGTGCGACCCTCCTAAGGTTGAAATGCAGGTTCAACTCCTGCCAGGGACACCAGTGTTTTTGTGTCATTCCGACCGAAGTGAGCGATTAGGGAATTTTAGGGAAGCGAACGAAGTGGAGGAATCTCTTAAATGTGTAAAAGGGATTTCTCAACAAGCTTGAAATGACAAAGTTTAAGAGATCCCTCGGCTCCTAGTAACCCTGATTGTCGCTCGGGATGACATAAAAACACAATGACAAAACCTTATTTTTATGTCATAATATAGCCCCCTAAAATTTATGCTAATCATAGCCAAATTTTTTGTTTTTGTCCAGAATAGTCCGGACAAAAACCAGCCATAAAACAGCATTTTTGTCAAACGGCTGGCTTTTTTGGCGAAAAGTGCTGTTTTGGCTAATATTAGGAAAAATCGTTAAAAAACACCTGTTTTTGAAAAAAGACAGGTTTTTTTGGCGAAAAGTGCTGTTTTGGCTAATATTAGGAAAAATCGTTAAAAAACACCTGTTTTTGAAAAAAGACAGGTTTTTTTCAAAACAGTGTTTTCGCAAAAAATGAGTTATTTTTTAGAAAAATTGTTCCATATGGAACAATTTGCCTGTGATTTTTCTAAAAATATTATGTTTTAGGACAAACTTATTCATTGTTCCATATGGAACAATGCAAAAATGTCCAGAGTAGCCTAGACAAATGTGAAATAAATGTGGAAAAGTCAGGAAAAATCAGTATTTTGGTGGATAACATGTTCCATATGGAACAATTTAAAAAAACAAAAAATGTCCAGAGTAGTCCGGACAAATCTAGTTTTTATTTTTTTAAAATATTTTTATGCTAATATTAGTTAAAAGACATTGTTCCATATGGAACAATCACAAAAAATACTAAAAAATGTCCGGACTACTCTGGACAAATTGTGAATAAATACACCAAAAACACGATTTTGGTGGAAAAATTTGTTGGCTCCTTGCTGTTCCTGGAGCCATTTTGTTAAAAATCTATTTCAAATTAAAAATCTGTTCAGAACTATTTTGCGAATGCAAAATTGTTCGGAACTTTTTCTTCTGTCATTCCTGCGAAGGCATGGATCCATATTAATAAATATATTAATATATTAAAAAGTTCCGAACAGTCTCTAATTCCGCTTCGCTCCATTAGAGCCAAGTTCTAAATAGGATTTTCCAAAAATAAAAAGCCCAATGTTCCATATGGAACATTGGGGGGGGTAACAAATTTTTTATTCTCCAACTTCCTCTGGTTTAATTCCTTTTTGTTTAAGAAATTTTTGCCAAATTAGTTCTTCTTTTTTCTCTTGCTTAAAATTATATACATCTTTGCCGGTTTTAGCACAAAAACTGCCAGTTTTGTGAATTTGACCACAGACAGGACATTTATGTGTCTCTACCAGTTTTTCTGCATTTGCCCCACAATTCGCGCAAAATTTGTTTTGACTCATTTTCTACCTCCAAATTAATTTTTAATAAGAACGAATTATTAGATGATTATATATCAAAATATTATTATTGTTATATATGACACATATGCAGGCTAACATTAGCACAAATGCATAGTATGGTGTCAGAAATGTTGACACATTTATTATAATTTGCTATACTTATTATAGCAATATCCTTAACAAATAATTCTTAAAAATAGCTAATTTCAAGGAGCGGTACTCCTTAAAATAGGTATTGACATATATTGTTCCATATATTATACTAAATATGTGGAGTTATAGTCCACATATTTTTAATAAAATAATCCAAAAATTTATGTTAAAACGATTTTACAAATTAAAAAAATTACTTAAAAAACAAAAAGTTTTAGTGGTCTATGGACCAAGAAGAATTGGAAAAACAACACTTTTGAATGACTTTTTATCTAAAACTAGCTTAAAATATAAGCTTGGTTCTGGTGATAATATTAAAATCAGAGAAATTTTAAGTTCGGATGATTTTGATAAAATTTTAGAATATGCTGGCAAGAAAGATCTTGTAGCCATTGATGAAGCACAACATATTCCAAATATTGGATATGGTTTAAAGATTTTAGTTGATCAAGTGTTTGATTTAATGGTTATTGCTATAGGCTCTTCTTCTTTTGATTTATCTCAAAAAATAGGTGAACCATTAACTGGCAGGAAAAGGACAATAATTTTATATCCTTTAGCTCAACTAGAGCTTTTAGACAAATATAATAATTATGAATTAAAAGAAAAATTAGAGGAATTTTTAATATTTGGTTCTTATCCAGAAGTTCTAACAGCTAAAAATAAAACAGAAAAAATTCGAGTTTTACAGGAATTAGTTGATTCATATTTGCTTAAAGACATTTTAAATTTAGAAAGAATTAAATCTTCAAAACAATTATTAGATTTACTGAAATTGATTGCTTTTCAGGTTGGCAACCAAGTATCATTGAGCGAACTGGCTACCCAGGTTGGTTTAGATGTTAAAACCGTTGGTCGTTATTTGGATTTATTGGAAAAATCTTTTGTGATTAAAAGATTGGGCTGCTTTAGTCGTAATTTAAGAAAAGAGGTTGTGAGTAAGGGTAAATATTATTTTTTAGATAACGGAATTAGGAATGCAATCATCTCACAATTTAATAATTTGGCAGATAGAAATGATGTTGGTGCTTTGTTTGAAAATTTTATATTTACTGAAAGACTGAAATGTAGGGATTATAAAAACATTATTGGTTCAACTTATTTCTGGCGAACTTATGATGGTCAAGAAATAGATTTGATTGAAGAAAGAGAAGGAAAACTTTTTGGTTTTGAAATTAAATGGGGAAATAAAAAAATAAAAAAACCAAAAGATTGGTTAGCAACTTACGAAAATGCTGAATACAAAATTATTAATCAAGATAATTATTTAGATTTTATAACTTAAATTTAAACATGATAGAACAAAAAGTTTTACAAGACATGGGATTAAGTGAAATAGAAGCTAAAGTGTATTTGGCTGTTTTGGAGCTGGGCAATGCTAGTGTTTTGGAAATTGCCAAAAAAGCGCAAGTTAAACGCCCAACTTGCTATTTAAGTCTGGATAATTTATTTAATAAAGGATTTGCAAGTAAAATACAGAAAAAAAGCACTACTCTATATACAGCAGAAAAGCCAAGTATTTTATTAAATAAATTTAGAGAAAAAATAAACAACTTTAAAGATTTGTTGCCTTTTTTTGAAGCTAAATTTAATAAAGGTTCAAAGCCTAAAATTAGATATTATGAAGGCAAGGAAGAGTTGTGGAATATCTATACAAAAATTTTATTTCCAGCTCAAGAAATATATTTTTTTGGCACTGATGTAGAAAAAATAATGCAAGTTTTTCCAGATTTATTTGAGTATTGGATTAAGAATTTTATTGAAAAGTATAAAAATTCAAAAGAAATTATTTCACATGACAAAGCTGGTTTGGATTATGTTAAAAAACATGGCAAACAACGACCAATTAAAATTATGCCTAAAGATTTGCCTGTGTTTGCTGATTCTGTAATTACAGATAATAAATTATTTATTGTTAGTTTGGATAACTTGTTTGGAGTTTTAATTGAATCAGAAGACCTAGCAAAAACATATAAAAACTTCTTCCTTTTAGCCTGGCGCGCAGCTGAAGAGGTGAAATAGAATGGTTGACAGTTGACTATTGACAGTAAACAGTCAACTATGTTATTAGTGAAGTATAAGAATGAATAAAATAGTTTCAAAACAAATTATAAACAACCTTTTAAAAACTCTGCCTCAAAACCATGCAGAGATTTTGGATTGGAAAAGAAAAATTAGTAAAAAATATAAAATAAAATTATTGCAAAATTCAGAATTGATTGAAACTATAAATAAAAACAAACTAAAAATAACTAAAAATTTAGAGTTATTATTAAGAAAGCGAGCCGTACGAACAAGCTCGGGTGTGTCTGTAATTACTGTTTTAACAAAACCATATAAATGCCCAGGAAAATGTATTTATTGTCCTTCAGAGCCAAAAATGCCTAAAAGCTATCTTTCCAACGAGCCAGCAGCTCAACGCGCTTTAAAATTAAAATTTGATCCAATTAAACAAGTTCAAATGCGTATTAAAGCTTTAGAAGCTAATGGACATGAAGTTGATAAAATTGAATTATTAGTTTTAGGTGGAAGCTTTACTGCTTATACAAAAAAATATCAAGAAAAATTTATTAGAGATTGTTTTTATGCTGTTAATAATTATTCTTCTCTGTCATCCCTGCGAAGGCAGGGATCCAGTCGTTTAAAACAAGAGCAAAAAATTAACGAGCAGACTAAATACAAAATCATTGGCATTACTTTAGAAACCCGCCCAGATGAAATTAATTTAGACACTATTAATTTTTTTAGACAATTAGGATGCACGCGCGTGCAATTAGGTATTCAACATATTGATAACAAAATTTTAAAATTAAACAAAAGAGGGCATAATGTTGAAGAATCAATAAAAGCAACAAAACTATTAAAAAATCATGGTTTTAAGGTTGATCATCATTATATGCCAGATTTATTAGGATCAACTCCTGCAAAAGATTTATCAATGATGAAAAAAGTTTTTATTGATCAAGATTTTAAACCAGATCAAATAAAAATATATCCATGTGTTGTTAATAAATATGCAGAAATTTATAAATTATATAAAGACAAAAAATACAAACCATATTCTGAAAATAAATTAAAAAAATTATTAGAAAATATTAAAAAAATAACTCCACATTGGATTAGAATAAATAGATTAATTCGCGACATTCCAGAAGAGTCTATTGTTGCTGGAAATAAAATCACAAATTTGAGACAATATTTAAAAGTTAAATGTAAATGCATTAGATGTAGGGAAGTAGGACTTCAGAAAATTAAAAAACAAAAAATAAAATTATTTATAAATAAATACAAAGCATCAGACGGCACAGAATATTTTATTAGTTATGAATCAAAAGACAGAAAAATTTTATATGGTTTTTTGCGATTGCGTTTTAATAATCCAAATGCTAAATTAGCTTTTTCTGTTTTAAAAGATTCAGTTTTAATTCGTGAATTACATGTGTATGGACAAATGACACCTGTTAGTGATAAACTAAAATCGTCAATACAACATAAAGGTTTAGGTAAAAAGTTGCTTCAACAAGCAGAAAAAATATCTAAACAAAATCACTTTAAAAAAATCGCTGGTAGAGAATATTATAAAAAATTTGGATATAAATTAAACTCAACATATTTAGTTAAAAAAATCTTGAATTAATTGGGATTTTTTTCTTGATTTAAAATCATAAAAATGCTAGACTGATATTATGTAATAATTTAAAATTTTTTTAATTATGGTGGCTATGGTGTAGTGGTAACACAGGAGCTTGTGGTGCTCTTATCGAGGGTTCAATTCCCTCTAGTCACCCCATAAGAACATTCCCGAGTTCTCGGGAGTGTTTTTGTTTTATTAAGATTTACGTAATCGTTTACATAAATGATTACGTAAACAAAATTTTATCAAATAAAAAACCCACAATCGCGAATGCGTTTGTGGGTTTTTGCAATCTACCCATGGGGAAATTTTTTTTTGTCTAATTCAATCTCAATATCATCATTCTCAGTATCATTAAGGCTTTTGTGGGTTCTCTTTATGTTCTGATGTATTATTTCTTTTATATCAGATTTTAAAGAGGCAGGAATCATCTCGTAAGCTAGATTTTTGATGTCTAGCCCCAAAAAATGGGCAACAATCAAAATGATAAGACCAATTTTCCTTAATAATTTCATATCACCTCCAAATATAATTTAATTTAATTATTAATTTAATCTAGCAAGTTTATTGTTTTTTGTCAAGGTGTTTGCTATAATTAACGCATAAAATTAATAAGGACAGGTTATAAACCTGTCCTTACAAAAAAATATGTCTTTACAAAAAATATTTGAACTTGCTGTTAATAAAAAAGCATCTGATGTGCATATTTTTGTTGGTAAGCCACCGATTTTAAGAGTTAATGGAGAGTTAAAATTAGTAAAAAATATTGAAGAACTAAATGCCAAAGATGTTGAAAATTTAATTACTGATATTCTTACTCCAGAACAAAAAGAAAAATTTTTAACTGAAAAAGAATTAGATACATCATATGAATTGTCTGATGGAGACCGCTTAAGAGTTAATTGTTTTTTTGAAAAAGATAATCCTGGATTAGTTGCGCGAATTGTTCCATCTAAAATTCCTTCAATGGAAGATGTAATGTTGCCAGAAATTGCTTATGAATTAACACGGCGTCAACGAGGATTAGTTTTAGTTACTGGTCCTACTGGTTGTGGGAAATCAACAACATTGGCTGCTATGATTGATTTGATTAATAACGAACGATCAGTTAATATCGTGACCTTAGAAGATCCAATTGAGTTTGTTTTTAAACCAATAAAATCAATTATTAAACAAAGGCAAGTTGGAACTGATACAAAAGCTTTTCCTCAGGGCTTAAAACATATTTTGCGCCAAGATCCAAATGTGATTATGGTTGGCGAAATGCGTGATTTGGAAACCATTGCTACAACTTTAACTTTAGCTGAAACAGGGCATTTGGTTTTTGCAACTTTGCACACAAATAATGCAGCAGAAACAATTGATCGTGTAATTGATGTTTTTCCTCCCCATCAACAAGAGCAAATTCGTGTTCAGCTTTCAATGGTCTTGGCTGGAGTAATTGCCCAACAATTAATTCCTAAAAAAGATGGCAATCGTATTTCAGCGCGAGAAATTATGATTAAAAATTCAGCTATTGCCAATTTAATTCGTGAAAGTAAAACAGCTCAAATTCGCAGTGTAATTCAAACATCTAGTAATGAAAAAATGGTTTCAATGGATCAGGATTTACAAAGACTATATAAAGAAAAATTAATTGATAAAGAAATCGCAGATTTGTATATGATGGATGGTAAAGTGAAATAAAAAAATGCCCCCACCAGGACTTGAACCTGGGACCGTCAGCTTAAGAGGCTGCTGCTCTACCAACTGAGCTATAAGGGCAAAATGGTGCGCCTGGAGGGAGTCGAACCCCCAAACCTTTTGGTCCGAAGCCAAACGCTCTATCCAGTTGAGCTACAGGCGCAAATTATGTTTTTAATTTAACATATTTTTTAAATATTTTCCAGTCCAGGATTTTTTAATTTTAGCAACATCTTGAGGTGTTCCTTGGGCAACAATTTCTCCGCCTTTATTTCCGCCGTCTGGACCTAAATCAATTATCCAATCAACATTTTTAATCACATCTAAATTATGTTCAATAATTAAAACAGAATTACCTTTATTAACTAATTTATGCAAAACTTTTAGCAATTTATTTATATCATCAAAATGCAAACCAGTTGTTGGCTCATCTAAAATATATAAAGTTCTGCCTGTTGCTCGGCGTGCAAGTTCGGTTGCTAATTTAACGCGTTGAGCTTCACCTCCCGACAAAGTTGTGGCTGATTGTCCTAATGAAATATACCCTAAGCCAACATCATTTAAAATATCCAGCTTATTTTTAATATTTGGTTGATCATTAAAAAATTCTAAAGCTTCTTCAACCGTAATTTCTAAAACATCTGAAATATTTTTTTCTTTATAATGAACATCTAAAATTTCTGGTTTAAATCTTTTTCCTTTGCAAGCACTACATTTAACATAAATGTCAGATAAAAAATTCATTTCAATTTTAATTAATCCATCACCTTGACATTCTTCGCATCTCCCACCCTTAACATTAAATGAAAAATTTCCAGGGTCCAGTCTTTTTATTTTAGCTTCAGGTGTATTTGTGAATAATTCACGAATAGCTGTAAAAACCCCAGTATAAGTTGCTGGATTTGATCTTGGTGTACGTCCAATTGGGGATTGATCAATTGAAATAACTTTATCAATATTGTTTAATCCTGAAATTTCTTTATGAGCTCCTGGCAAATCTTTTGCATGGTGAAAATGTCTTGCTAAAGCTTTTGCTAAAATCTCAGTCATTAAAGTTGATTTTCCAGAACCAGATACTCCTGTGATGGCAACTAATTTGCTTAATGGAATTTTAACATCAATATTTTTCAAATTAAATTCGCTAGCTTTTTTAATAATTAGGGATTTATTAGAATTTTTATTTATTTTAGAAGCATTGTGGCTAATTTCTACAGATTTTTTGTTTGATAAATATTCACCAGTTAATGAATTTTTATCTTTTTTAATTTCACTTGGCGTGCCTTGAGAAAGAATTTCACCTCCATATTTTCCTGCGCCTGGCCCCACATCAATTAAATAATCAGCTGATAGCATTGTTTGTTCATCATGCTCAACAACAATTACGCTATTTTCCAAATCACGCAGTTTTTTTAAAGTTTTTATTAAATGCTCATTATCTTTTGAGTGTAATCCAATTGATGGTTCATCTAAAACATAAATTACATTGCTTAATCCAGCTCCAATTTGTGTTGCCAAACGAACTCTTTGAGATTCTCCGCCAGATAAAGTTTGGGCTCCACGACTTAAATTTAAATAACCTAAACCAACTTCATTTAATGACTTTAATCTGTCAGAAATTTCTCTAGTTATTTGAGAAGCAATTAGTTTTTCTTGAGAAGATAATTTTTTTAGACTTGAAAAAAAATCTAAACATTCTTTAATGGTCATTTCGCCTACTTCAGCAATATTTTTTTCAACAACAGTAACAGATAGAGCAGTTAAATTTAATTTTTTACCATCACATTCATCACAAGTTGTTGCTCGCATATATTTTTCAATTTCAGATTTAACATATTCTGAATTAGATTCTAAATATTTTTGTTTTAAGTTTGGAATTACGCCTTCAAAATATTTATCACCATTTAACAACACATCTAATTGTTTTTTATTAAAATCTTTAATAGCTGTATTTATACTAAAGCCATTAGCTTCACCTGATTTTTGGATTTTAGCCAATAAGCCATCTAAACTGCGCGCCCCAGTACGCACCCAAGGTCTAACAGCTCCTTGGGCAACAGTTAATTTTTTATTAGGTATAACTAAGTTTGAATCAATTTTTTGTTTTACACCCAAGCCAGAGCAAGCAGCACAAGCGCCATAAGGAGAATTAAATGAAAAAAGTCTTGGTTCAATTTCTAACAAACTAAAATCACATTTTGGACAAGCTAAATTTTCTGAAAATAGTATTTCTTTTTTATTTTTAATATCAAAAACAATTACTAATCCGTTTGATAAATCAAGAGCTGTATTTATCAGATTATTAATTTTTTTATCTGACTCAGATTCAGGATCTGAATTATTTAAACTACCAATTACAATATCCAGATTATGTTCTTTGTCTTTATCTAAATTTATATTTAAAGATTCTTTGACTGGATAAAATTCATTGTCTAATCTAATTTGATCAAAATCTGCTTTATTAATTTCTTGTAAAACTTTTTTATGTTCACCTTTTTTATCTTTTATTAAAGGTGACAAAATAAGAATATTTTTATTTTTGCTAAATTTAAGAATTTTTTCAGTAATTTGTTCTTTGCTTTGTTTTGTAACTTTAGTTTTACAATTAGGACAATGAGCTTTGCCAATGCGGGCAAAAAGCAAACGCAAAAAATCATAAATTTCAGTCATTGTCCCAACTGTTGATCTTGGGTTATATGAACCTGTTTTTTGATCAATTGCAATGGCAGGAGAAAGACCGTTTATTTGATCTACATCTGGCTTATCTTGCGGACCTAAAAATTGGCGAGCATAAGAAGATAAGCTTTCAACATATCTGCGTTGTCCTTCAGCATAAATTGTGTCAAAAGCTAAAGAAGATTTTCCAGAGCCTGAAATTCCAGTAATAACTACAAATTTATTTTTAGGAATATCTATGTTAATATTTTTTAAATTATTAACCCGTGCGCCTTGAATTGAAATTAAAGAATTTTTTTGATGCATAAGATGTTTTTACTTAAAACTATTATATATTATTTTTCATTTTTGGTCAAACCATTTGTTAATTATTTGACCAAAAGATTGTTTTCTGGCAAGATAAATGTAATGGGAAAAAGAAATATTTTAATTATAATCTTGTTAATTAGCTTGCTCCTAGGAGTTGGGGCTTTTTATTTTTACCTTAAAAATATAAAAGTAAGCCAAGACATTATTAATTTTGTGCCAGAAAATGCAATTTTTTATGCTGAATTAGATTTACAAAATCAGGAATTACAAAATTTTAATAAACAAAATTTTCGTGGTAAAACACGATTTGAATTATTATTAAAAAAGTCCAGTTTTTTTGGAAAATTATCAAAATATTTGATTGAAAAAAGCAATAAAATTTCTTTAGTAATAGTTGATATTAAAGATGATCCCGAGTACTCGGGACATAAAATTTGGATTATAAACTCTAATAATATTCATGAATTGCATGCTTTAATGCCAAAAAATTTTAATGTTTCAATTTTAAATTCTAATACTATTGCCTTGTCAGAAAACAAAGACGCATTAAGATTAATTAAAAAAATAAATCTGTCAGCTAGTGAAGAAGAAAATTCAAAACAAGCCATAGCTAGTGAATTGCATAAAAAAATTGCTAAAAACTTTTCTAATGATAATTTTTTAAATGTTTATTTAAATAACCAGTATTTACAAAATAAAATTAATTCATCTGATTTAATTTTTCCATTAATTTTAAATAATTTAAATTTAGATTTTAATGAGTCTGCGTTTTTAAATTTAAAAGCTGAAAATAATAAGATAATCTATAATTTTAATGCTTTGTCTAAAGATAAAACTCAAATTCTTGGGTCTAAAAAATTTAATTCCACAGAAAATTTGTTACAATTAGTTGATTTAGAAAACAAAAATAATTTTGCAGCATTTTTTATGGCTGATTTAGAAAATGTTTTTGATTTTTTAACTTTAGAACAAAAAGAAATTTGGCAAAAAAAATATAATTTAGATTGGAAAAAAATTAAAAAAATCTTAAATAACTCAGGAATATTTATAATAGAACATAAAAATAACAAAATAGAGAGTAGAGATGTTTTGAATTTACAAAAATATAATTATGCTTTAATAATTCCAACAGATTTAGAAACAAAAAAAGTTATTGAATATAAAGAAGAAATAAAACAGATTATAAAAAATATTTCAGCTTTTAAAAATCCAATTGAACAAATTAAAAAACTTCTTGATAATAGCAAGTCTATAGAATTAATTGCTGATCCTAAAAGCATTAAATTTATTTCTGAAAATGATTTAGAGATTTTAGATGTTGAAAACTTTAATTTTGCAATAACCATGCAAGATAGTAATATAATTTTAGGTAATAATAAAAACTTAATATTAGAAATTTTAAATAAACAAAATGGCTCCACGCAGGAGCATGGAGCCAACATAAATTGTGATTTATTAACTGGAAGTGAAGCTTTAATTATGAATACTAATAAATTAACAAGTGGAATTTTAAGTTTTGTAGATAAATTAATATTAAATTTTGAACAAAAAGGAAAGAAGGTGAAGTTAGAAGGATGTCTTTTGTGGTAATTTTTTTATTCTGTCATTCCGACCGAAGTGAGCGATTAGAGAATTTTAGAGAAGCGAACGAAGTGGAGGAATCCCTTAAATATAGAAAAGGGATTTCTCAACAAGCTTGAAATGACAAAGTTTAAGAGATCCCTCGGCTCCTAGTAACCCTGATTGTCGCTCGGGATGACATAAAAAATAGTTATGAAAATTATACTTGATACAAATGTTCTTATAGACGCAATAAATGATGATTTTTCACATACTTGGAAAATCATTGATTTAGTTTTGCAAGGAAAAATTGAAGCAGTAGCTTCAGAAAAAATATTAAAAGAATATAAATTAATTATTCAACGCAATATTAAAAAAGAGCAAGACAAACAAAAACTCCAGGATTTTATAGCTCGAGTTGATGTAATAAATGTAAATAAAAAATTAAATATCATTCCAGATGATCCTGAAGATGAAAAATTTGTTGAATGCGCAGTTGAAGCTAACGCAAATTATATTATTTCAAGTGACGCGCATTTATTAAATTTACAAGAATTCCAAAATATTCAAATTTTAAATCCTAAAGATTTTTGGTACAAATATTCTGGAGAAAATGAGAATGAAGATGAGTGGAAGGATGTGTTTCGTGGGATGTTTAATTAATTTACTCCATCTTGGCCCTATATTGCAATGCCTCTGCAACATGAGGTGTTTTTATGTGATCGTCATTGGCAAGGTCAGCAATAGTGCGAGCGATTTTTAAGATGCGGTGATAACTTCGTGCTGACAAATGTAATTGTTGAACCGCATTTTTAAGAAGATCTTGAGTTTGAGAATTAATTTTACAAAATTCTCTAATATCTTTAGCATTCATTTCTGAATTAGTTGTAATTTTCAAATTTTTAAACCTATTATTCTGTACAGCTCTGGCTTTTTCAACACGGTCGCGAACTTGCGCAGAACTTTCACCACTAATCTCAGAAGTTAATTTTTCAAATTTAACTCTAGGTACTTCAATATGCAAATCAATGCGATCTAATAATGGACCAGAAATCTTTTTTTGATATTTTAAAATTTGTCCTGGATGACAAATACATTCTCTATCAGGATCTGAATAATACCCACATGGACATGGATTTTGAGATGCAATTAAAGTAAAACTAGCTGGAAAAGTGACAGTGCCTTGAGCGCGTGAAACTGTAACAACGCCGTCTTCTAATGGCTGTCGTAAATTTTCTAAAACTAATCGTGGAAATTCTGGAAATTCATCTAAAAACAAAATACCTTTATGACCTAAACTTATCTCACCTGGTTTGGGAAAAGTTCCTCCACCAACTAAAGCTACCCCAGAAGATGTGTGGTGTGGACTACGAAATGGTCGTTCCAAAATTAAGGGTTTATCTTTAGGCAATTTTCCAGCTACTGAATAAATTTTAGTTACTTCTAAAATCTCATCTTGTGTCATTCTTGGTAAAATTGTAGATACTGCACGAGCAAGCATTGTTTTTCCAGAACCTGGTGGTCCAGAAAAAAGCACATTATGCCCACCACTAGCTGCAATTTCTAAAGCTCGTTTGGCATGTTCTTGTCCTTTAACATGCGCCAGATCAACATCAAAATCTAAACTTGGTTTAAATTTTTCAGAATCTTTGTTTATATAAGCTGGAATTTTCTTCTGTTCTGTTAAGTGCAAATGCAAATCAGTTAATGAATTAACTGGTATAATTTCCAAATTATCAACCAGACTTGCTTCAACAGCATTATCAGTTGGTAAATAAATGCGGGATAATTTTTTCTGTTTTGCCATTATAGCAATTGGCAAAATTCCAGTTACTGGTCGCAACTCTCCTTGTAAAGAAAGCTCGCCCAAATAAAGTGCATTGCGATTTTCTTCTTTTGGATCAATCAAGCCAGCTCTAATCAACAAACTTAATGCAATTGGCAAGTCATAAGCTGGTCCAGCTTTACGAATATCAGCTGGGGCTAAATTAACTACAATTTTTTTTCGTGGAAAATAAAGATCAGAATTTTTAATTGCTGACCAAACGCGTTCACGAGATTCTTGAACTGCTGTGTCTGGTAAGCCAACAATAATAAAAGCGCCGCCTTTACCGCCGCCTAAATCAGATTCAACTTCAACAAGTTGTGAATCTAAACCAATTGTTGCTGCAGATAATACTTTTGTATTCATAAATTTATTATAGCATAAATCTGGCTGACCCCAAGTTGTATCTTGAACTAACAGAGAAATATTGCTAAAATTAAGTTATGCAAATAAAAACACTTTATTGACAAATGATATTATTTGTCATATACTAAAATTATGAAATATTTTGACTGGAATAATCAAAAAAATGAACAATTAAAAGAGGAACGAGATATTAGTTTTGAAGATTGCGTGATAGTTATTGAAGAAGGTAAAATTTTAGATATTATTGAGCATCAAAATAAAGAGAAATATCTTAATCAAAAGATTTTTGTTGTTAATATTAATAATTACGCCTATCTAATACCTTTTATTGAAGATGAAGAAAAGATTTTTCTAAAGACAATTATTCCTAGTCGCAAAGCAACAAAAAAATATATTTTAAGAATTAAAAATCTTGAAGAATAATTCAGGGTTTAAGTAAAAAACACATGAAATATTTTAATCTTGATAAAGAAGAAAAAATGATCCTTCAAGAACTTGATGAGGGTAATTTTGTTGTTCTTGATAAAAAAGAAAAAGAGAAATATATAAAATATGCTAAAGCGACTTTGGCTAAGGCTAGAAACATAAATATTAGATTATCAGAAAAAGATTTACAAAAAACTAAAGAAAAAGCCGCTGATCAAGGAATTCCTTATCAAACTTTAATATCTTCTATTATCCATCAATATGTTGGCGGAAAAGTAAAAATGGGAAGATAAAATTTATGAATTATACAAAAGAAAAAAAATTTGCAATAAAAATTGCTAAAAAAGCTGGGCAAGAATTATTAAAATATTTTGCTAAAATTGATAGTATTAAGATTAGCAAAAAATCAAAGCATGAAGTTGTGACTCCTGCAGATTTAGCTGCTAATAAGATTATTGTTTCAGAAATTAAAAAACAATTCCCTGATCATGGAATTTTATCAGAAGAAACTGGATTTTATCAAAAAAATTCTGATTATTTATGGATAATTGATCCTTTAGATGGTACAACAAATTTTTCAATTGGAAATCATTTTTTTAATACATCTATTGCCTTGGTTTATAAAAATGAAATTGTTTTAGGTGTAACTTGGGCACCATTTTTTAAACAATTATTTGTAGCTGAAAAAAACAAAGGCGCGTATTTAAATAATAAAAAAATTAGTATATCAAATAATAAAAAACCAATAAATTCAATGATTGATTTTGGATATACATATAAAAATGACAAAATAAATAAACAAATGGCTGACATGCATGCTAAGTTTTTATTAAATTTTGAGCATGCACATAATTTAGGTGCAGCTGCGCTTGAATTGGCGTGGGTAGCAATGGGTCGGCTTGAAGCATATGTTTTGCCGCATTCCAAACCTTGGGATATTGCTGCAGGAATTTTAATGATTCAAGAGTCTGGTGGTAAAGCAACTGATTTTAAAAATAAAGAATATAAATTTAATTTAAATGAAAAAGGCAATTTAATTGCATCTAATGGAAAAATTCATGATAAGTTAGTTAAGATTTTAAAAAAGTGGTAAACTTTTATGTCATTCCGACCGAAGTGAGCGTTTAGGGAATTTTAGGGAAGCGAACGAAGTGGAGGAATCTCTTAAACTTTGCTATTCCACGATTAAGAGATCCCTCGGCTCCTAGCGACCCTAGTTGACGCTCGGGATGACAAAGAAAAAAATAATAAAATAATTGACCAGTACATAATAATATGCTAAAATGATAGAATAAAATAACGGGCTGTGGCCTAATTGGCTAAGGCACTTGCTTTGGGAGCAAGGGATTGCGAGTTCGAGTCTCGCCAGCCCGACCATGCGGGTATCGTATAAAGGCTATTATCCCAGGTTTCCAACCTGTAGATGGGGGTTCGATTCCCCCTACCCGCTCCATCGTGAAAAAGCAGTCGCAAAACGGCTGTTTTTTCGTTTTCCTAAAGCATATTCTTTAAATTTCTGTGGTTCCAACATGGCTTTTTTAATCTCTTTGTCTTCCACCCCTTTCTTGATTATTAAATAAGCTGGTTCGGGCTCTATTGTTAATATTCCGTCTTTTAACAAAAAGTTCTGACCAAACGCTCTTAATATTTGAGTTTTGGTTTCAAAATTACCTTTATCAAAACTATGTTTTGCATAGGTGGCAAAATGAAATGTCTTTTCTGACTTCTCTACCCATTCATCGACACGCATTTCAATTTCTCTCAAGTCTCCTTCGATCCTTTTCTTTTCCGCCATCAGTATATTTTTTTGCTCTTTGAATTCTTTCTCGTCCATTAAATCTTGATTTGTGTTTTCAGGTGAGATATAAAGTTTAATCAAATTATCAATTCTTTTTAAACAGCCATTAAAACTTTCTTGTTGATTTTTAAGTATTTGATTTCTATCATTCTCTTCGATTTCATTTTCTTCTCTTAATAATTGTAAGGTAAATTCTAGAAATTCAGGTGGTATGGTTATGCTATCTAACTTTTCCATAACCTGTTTTTTTAATTCCTCATGACGAATTGTTTTCTGTGTGCAGTTTGTGTTCTTCTTGCGGTGGGTGCAATTATGATAGAGATAGCTACGCAATTCTCCAGTTGATTTGATTTTCTTAAACTTTTCCTGTGAGGTAATCATTGCTCCGCATTCGCCACATCTAATAATCCCATTAAAAGGCAATCTTTTATTTTTTGGTCTTGGTTTACCTTTCTTGCCTAATATCTTTTGTGCAGTATCAAATTCTTGAGCAGTTATCATTGGTTTATGTTTGCCTTGATGTATTTCCCCCTCCCACATAAATTCTCCATAATAAAAAGGATTGGTAAATATTTTATAACCCACACTTAAGCTTAATTTGTCACTTGGGTGTCGTTTGGTATCAGGTGTTCTTAGTCCCCACTCATCATTTGCCATTTCAACAATTTGTTTAACTGAATAATTGTCGGTTAAAAGGTGGTCCCACATTTTTCTTACTAAGCCAAACCTTTCTTGATCAACAAATATTTTCTTTTCTCCTTTCTCTCCCAGCTTGTCATTGGTGTAACCAATAGGAGCTCTGCCAGGTCGCCAACCTTTTTTAACTTTTGAATTAATACCCCTCTTAACATCTTTACTGAGATCTAAAATAAATTGATTGGCTACTCCCAATTCGACTGCCATCATTAGAACATTATCAGTCGGCAGATACTCTTTAGACGGTGTGATAATTGATTTAATAATTCCTTGCTGTAAAAGCCACTGAATTTTACCCCCGTCAATTGGGTTTCTTGATAAGCGGTTAATTTTCCAGCAAATAATTCCATCTGCTTCGCCTCGTTCTATCATTTTTATCATTTCATCAAACATTGGTCTCCCTGGTTTTTTTGCCGATTTTGATTCACTAAATGTTTTTATTACATTTAAATTATTTTGATTTATTATTCTCTCATGTTCTTTGTGTTGATCCTCATTAGACTGAATTTGCCGATCTTCGCTATCGGTTGATTTTCTATTATATTCTAGGTAGCGTAAATTGTTTTGTTCTTTTTTCATATATTTATAAAACTAAAAGGACGGTCTGGCTTATCCGACTACAATTATCCAAAGATAATTTTCATCAGCAGACCGCCCATTACAGGGGACGAAAATTAAAAATCTTTGGATTTTATTGTTGTAGTGGATAAGCAATTTAATTATATCATTTTTTAAAATTATTGGTAGTATGCCAATTCTACCTTTCTAATTGGTTTGTAAATCAATTTGATCATTGTTGCGAGCTTTGTAATTTGATTATATACAAAATCATCACTTTTATCTTCACCAAATCGATTCTTCCATAATACTTTAAATTCTTGAATCTTGTCTTTACTAATTTGCATATAATTTTATATTTTTATACATCTGGTTTGTCCATGCACTGTATAGTTAATCTATTTTTAATTGCATAGAATTATAGATAATAAATACATAGAAACTATATATAACTATATAATTAACTATATATTAACTTGCTTGTAATACTCATCCCAAATTAATCCTGATAATACTTCCCATTTTTTCTTATCGGGCATGAAGAAGATTGGATGATAACCGCCTCCACCTTTATATGACGGTGGTACAATCCAAAGTTTGTCTCCCTTGGGGTTTATAAATTCAGATGCCATTATTCTAAAACCTTTAACAACGAAGTGGTCAAAATCTAAATTGACGATGGCTTTCATGGTTTTATCTTGAGTCTTTTTGACTTCAATATTTTTTGGTGTATATTGCATATGTTTTCATTTTTATAATTTATTAATTTTTAATTAAAACGAGCTTGTTTTTTGAGCGAACATTCCGAAATAGGTAAATAAGGTAAAAATCTCTCTGTCCTTATGATTTCATTATGATTCTTTACGTAAACAGTGGTCTTACAACTTCCTCGAGCCACTCTTTTGACTTATCAATAGATTTCTTAACAGACAGTATGTCTTTAGTTTTATTGGCTAACATATATTCTTTTTCTTTGATGAGTAATAGTTCATCAAAAATACAATCAATGGAGGTATAATATGTATCTCTATTTTTGTTATTATCAATTCTTAAGATGTATTGATACCTATCTGCCCAGATTTCAAAGCGATCATTAATCTTGCAAACAAGCCCATTTTCTTTTTCTAAATATTGCTCTCGACCTTTTTTGATTTTTTCTTTGTGTTTTTTGTCCATATCTTTATTGGTTAAAAATAAAAAACCCCGCTGGTATTCCAACGAGGTTAAATAAGATTATTAATTTATTAAATTGTTAAGTTATCCACATTCACTATATTAATTCTAGCATACGTGTTCTCCAAAAATCGTCGAATTTAAGAATTAGTAAATACATAAAAAAACAGCCATTTTCAGACTGATATTACTTTGTTCTGTATATCCATTATACCACGACAAATTTCCTAATTTTGCCTATTTTGTTTAATTTGATAAATCTATCGTCCCCAGCTTGTATTTGCGGTCTAACCTTAATTAAATCAATACCAAACGAGTCATTGGATTTATCATTTATCTTTCCTATATTTGTGCTAGTGCTATTGTTGTCATTAAGAAGATCGGGATTGTTTTGTGAATCAAGTTTTTCACGATCTGCGTTGTAACACATCAAGCAAGTCAAATAGGACATTTTAGTCTCTGTTATCCCGGGGTTATGTATAATATCTATACTCCTAAAAGAGATGTAATTAATTGGATCGCATTTTTCCCAGTTATGTTTGTTTATATTGTAGCCTTTTTCTTCATCTGGATTTGCTATTCTGTCATTAAACATGTATCTACACATTTTTGCTAATTCACCCCTGATACTATCAAATCTAATCTTTTTCCCATTGTAATATATTTCCATTTTGTTTTCTTTTATAAATTTTTTTAGAATGAATTCATTGGAATGTGCTTGAGAATATATTATGCCCAAAAAATAGTCCAACTTAATTCTTTTATATTTAATCTTTATCTCTTTGTTGTTGTCATAATTTTCAACCAATTTATTTAATATCTCTTTATTCCTAATTTCAATAACTGGATCTTTTTGACTATCTTTAATTATTTGATTTAAAGCTTGCTTAAATTTATCCATATTTTCTTTAATGGATTTTTTTCTATCAAACAAAGGAAAATCTTTTAGTCTAAAAATAACGATTCTCATTTGTTCGTCTTTGTCATCTAGTCTCCTTTGAACAAGAAATTTACAGATCTCGAATTGATATTCTTTATTAGTCATATACTTTAATAATAGCACCAAAAGCATAAAACATTAAGAAGAACCTCGTACAAATACGTCTTTTACTCTAGTTATTACTGACATTCTAGTATGTATGCTAAAAAATACTCAAAACAGCGAAAGAGTCCCTAAAAATAGTATTTTAATCTCACAAATATGGGACCCAAATAACCACCCCCCATGCCACAATTATTTAATACCAATTTTATAGATGAATAATTGATTCTAGATAAGATTATTCATCAAGCTATTACTGCTTAATCACAGTCGGTCTGTTGCTATTTGTCTGCCGTCACATGATCAAATAGCACCAAGCAATTATAAGCCAGGAACTGCAGTCTTGGCTTATTTTGTTTGGTTAAGAAAAAGGTCGGCTCGGGCGGCTCGCTCACGCTAATTAAGCTAATTAAATTATAAATCTATGACAAGAGGAACGAGTATACTTATCACTAACACAAAATCAATCATAAGTTGTGAGTGGGATGGTGATATGTATATAGAAAAAGACTCAAACGGACAAGCCCTGCTCAATCATTTAGAAGATGTAAATACTGTCAGGCAATTTAAACGAGCTATAGAAAAGTTTAATGATAATCACTTTGGATATAATGATGTTCCTATATATCTCACAGTAAAACGATTAAGGAATATTAAGTTTAAACAGAGCACCTATTACAGAGATTGGTTTAGTGATTACTTATTCTTTTTAAACATTTCTTGGTTCAAAATCAAAATTACTGACATGGATAATAACGTATTTCATCTATACCCTGGGGAACTCGTTGTCTTTTATTTCGGTAAGTTTTATATGTCCCATAATTATCACGCAAAAGCTTATGCAGAAATACCAATCGAAACAATTAAACCAATACCAGCAGAACAACATTGAGATTCTAGATTCTCAAACTCTGCAAAAACTTAAAAACAATGATTGGCGTAATGCTCCTACACTTATTTTAAGATGTATTAAGTGCGGGAAAAATGGTCGAATTACAATGCCAATTGTTTGTTTCTTTAACTACGATCCAACACGAATTATGTGTTACGATTGTCAAAAATTATATGGAAAAAGAAAATACCTTTCATAAGGCCCAAATAAATTTTACTGTGCGACGGGATAAGGATAATAATGTGATAGATAAGAATGTGATGATTAATGTTAGAACGAATGAAGTTTCTGAAGCAATATCAGTTTACAATTCATTGCGTCAACAATTGAATGGACAACTTGATCCTAATCCTACACAGGGTCAATTAACAGAAAAATGTCCAAACTGTGGTAGAAACTTAGTAGAAAGAAAATCAAAGAATGGTGACACCTTTCTTGGTTGTAGCGGTTTTCGGGACGGATGCAGATTTACTAAAACACTATAGTTTTTAATAAAGGCTACATTCACTTGTTAGCCTTTATTTTTTGCCATAATTGGTTTATACTTAAATTAGTTAATAATACAATTTAATTTAGCCTAACCCATTGGTGTTTACTGGTGGCATGGTTATAAATCCTCGAATACAAAGATGGCTTAGTTAGTCAGTCCTGTATTCGAGGTCTACTTGGGAAACCTTGTAGGATATCTGAAAAGATATCGCTGACGCTGAGCCTTTTTTGTTCCCCATAAACACATATGAAGATCAAGCAAAATATCACAAAAGAACAATGGGATGAAATGGATGAAAAACAAAAGGGATTATTTATTAAAAATACTCCTTCTTTTGAATATACAAATAACAACTATCCTAACATAGGACAGATGATAGAATTTTTAGGCCACAATTGGGATAATAATTTTGTTGATTATTCTCAAGAACATAAATCTGTAATGTTACCCCCTTACGATGTTTTGTGTGATCAGCTTTGGAAAAACTGCAAAGACAAACTGAAACACAAAAATATAGACGAATTAAAAAACTTTTAATTATATGCAAACTAAAACCAAAATCTTAATCAAACAATTTGCATTAGTTACCATAGCACTTTTGATTTGTTTTCTGCTCGTAATCTTTGAAATCGATTACTTTGATTTGATGTTTGCTAATTACGAATTTTTATATAATACAGCACAAATAATCGGAGCACTAATGGCAGTATTAGTTATTTTATATATCATCAAATTTAAGAGTAGCGACTTTAAGATTTTAAATACCATTTTTAGAGTTTTATCTTGGATATTTATAGCCAGTTCATTATCATTATTTATAATCGAAATATTTAACATGTTTCGTTTTTCTTATTCTGATATAACTTATATTTTATATCTCACCCCGTATTTAATAACAGCCATATTATTCTATCTGGCAGTTAGAGCCAATAAGAAATTAAATAACCAAAATGAAAAAATTAATCAAGAAAATAAATGACACCATAGAAAAACATGCAATTGGTATAGAAATCGGATTGTTCTTTGTGGTACTTTCAGAACTCTTGCACTTTCTCAAATATTCAAAATTCTCAGTTGATATGATGATGGTCGAGGTTTTTGCCTTAGTATTTATTGTGTTGATACTGAATTTATTTCAGACAGAAAAGGATAAGAGGAAATTGATCTTAAAAACTGCAGGGCTTATATTGCTATTTGTGCTAATAGCTTTTCAGATTATGTTTGACCACATATTCGGGGAAGGGTTTACTTGTTGTGAGGAAGTGTTTGATTGGATATTAAGGTAGTAAATATAGATAAAAGGTAGTAAATATAGATAATAAGATAAACCGCTAATATTTGCGGTTTTTATTTTCATATACAACTATTGACAGAGAAAAGTATAAGGAATATAATTACAGTATAGCGTATGTATGTAATCAAAAACTTGACAAATAATTTGCATAGATTTATACTACAAGCATGAATACTAAATACCTCAAAGAAATTGCATTAGTTATTGCTGGTTATTCGTTTAGATCAGCATTAAAACCACGCTCAGAAGGCTCTATGGCCGTTATCCAGGCCAAGGACATCGTGGATAATCTTTTTGTTAATTCAAATAATCTAACCAAAATTGATCCGCCACAATATCAAGCTAAGGCTATAACACAAAAAAATGATATTGTTGTTTCCTCTCGTGGTTGCTTTAGGGCAAATGTTGTTCAAGATAATACTAGTAAAATAATAGCCGCTTCATCTGTTTATGTGTTAAGGCTGCAGGATAAAAATATATTACCAGAATACTTGGCAATATATCTCAACTCAATTGACGGACAGAAAAAACTCAAAGAAAAAGTCACAGGCAGTGTTATTAAGACAATTCTTCGTAAAGATTTAGAAAATATTAAAATACCAATCCCAGGTCAAGATATACAGAATAAAATTATTAAAATTTATAACAACAACCAAATTCAACAAAAATTATTAACTCAAAAAAAGATATTAATCAACCAAGTAGTTGAAACCTCAATATCTAATTTTCTAAAATAATATGTCTAACTCGAAATTCACCCAAGAACAACTTAATAAAACACTTTGGCAAGCAGCTGACTCATCTCGCTCCTCTCTTGATGGTGGAGTGTATAAAAATTATGTGTTAGTGATGTTGTTTTATAAATACATTAGCGACTTGTCAAAAAAGCAACACGAAAGATATAAAGAAAGATTTGGTGATGATGAAGCACGCATTCAAGAGAAAATGAAATCAGATCGTTTTTACTTACCGCCCAATACCTCTTTTGAATATATTTACAGAATAAATGAGCAAGATAATATTGGCGAGGAAATTAATAAAGCATTAGACAAAATTGAAGATCATAATAAGCAAAAGCTGGAAGGGATTTTGACATCCCTTGATTTTAATTCAGAGAACACTTTGGGCAAATTGGAACAACGCAACAAAATGATCCGCCACTTAATTCATGATTTTCATAAAATAGATTTGAGCGAAGTGAATGATGATATTATTGGCAATTCATATATGTATATGATTGAGAGGTTTGGTTCTGACGCAGGCAAAAAAGCTGGAGAATTTTTTACCGTCAAATGCGTAGCTAAATTATTAGCAAAGCTTGCCGAGCCAAAAGACGGTGACAGAATTTGTGACCCAGCCTGTGGATCGGGCGGACTACTTTTACTTGCTGGTGAAGAGATAGAAAAACAAGGCTCAAAAAATTATGCTTTATATGGACAGGAATCAACAGGCTCAACATACCAGCTTGCTAGAATGAACATGTTTCTGCATGGTAAAGATTCGGCCCGTTTGGAATGGGGTGATACTCTTAATAATCCACTACTCGTAGAAAATGACAAGCTGATGAAGTTTGATTTAGCTATTGCTAATCCGCCATTTTCTCTAAAGAAATGGGGAGCAGAAAATGCAGAGGGTGATAAATATAATAGATTTTGGCGAGGAATACCACCAAAAGATAAAGGCGACTTTGCTTTTATTTCTCATATGGTAGAAGTAACTAAACCAAAAACTGGACGAGTAGCAGTAATTGTTCCGCATGGTGTTCTCTTTCGTGGCGGAGCCGAGGGTAAAATCAGGCAAAAAATGCTTGAGGAAAATATAATTGATTCAGTTATTGGACTTCCTGCTGGGTTATTCCAGACCACAGGTATTCCAGTGGCTATTTTAATAATTGATCGCTCAAGAGAAAAAGGTGGAGTTAATGAAAATAAGAAAGATATATTATTTATTGAAGGATCAAAAGAGTTCGTACCAGGCAAGGCACAAAACAGTATGAGTGAAGAAAACATTACCAAGATATTTGATACTTATAAAGACAGGAAAACAATTGATAAGTTTTCAAGAGTAGTTAAGCCCGATGAAATAAAAGAGAATGATTTTAATTTGAATATCACTCGTTATGTAGACACCTTTGAAGAAGAGGAAGAAATTGATATTTCCGCTAACTTGAAAGAGCTAGCCAAGATTGATCCCGAGTTGAATAAACTTGAAAAAGAAATGCAGGGGTATCTAAAGGATTTAAATATTAATAATTAATTTTGGCCTTATGGTCATTATAAACATATGGAGAAAACTAAAAGACAAATTTTCTACAGCTTTCACTACAAGCCAGATAATTGGAGAGTAGCTCAGGTTAGAAATATAGGTTCTGTTGAGGGTAATAAACCAGCCCCCCGATAATGATTGGGAGACTATAACCCAAGAAGGAGATGATGCAATTAGAGATTGGATTAATAAACAAATGAAATATCGTTCGTGTACAGTCGTCCTTGTGGGAGCAAATACAGCAAACAGAAAGTGGATTAATTATGAAATAAGAAAATCGTGGGAATCAGGAATGGGGGTCGTTGGCATACGCATACACGGCTTAAAGAACAAAGATGGTCTTATTGCAAAAAGAGGAAATAATCCATTTGATTATTTATCATTTAAAGATGATAAGAAATTATCAAAGGTCATTAAGTGTTATAACCCGCAAGGGGAAAACAGTAAAGAAAGGTATGCTTGGATTTCAAATTATTTATCAGCTGCGGTTGAAGAGGCTATAGAAATTAGAAATAATTATTAATTATATGAGTGAAAAAAAATTAAAACATTTAGAATTTATTCAAGGTGTCATCTCGAGAATGGCTGGCAACCTCTTTTATTTAAGAGGTTGGGTGATTACCCTAATGGCAGGTATTCTTGTTTTGCTAACCCAGGTAACTGTTGGGAAATTGCCAGTGATATTTTTAACCATGATAATTTTAATTTTTTGGATATATGATGGTTATTTTCTATCCTTAGAAAGAATGCACAGGGACTTATATGATAAGGTAAGAAATTTAGAAGAAGAGAAGATTGATTTTTCAATGTCTGTAAGTGAATTCAAAAAACTTAAAAAGAACTCCATAATTTTTTGTATCTTCTCGAAGACTCTTCTATTCTTTTATGCTCCTTTATTAATATCAGCTTTATATGTAATTTTCTCTATAAAATAAATCATATGTCTAATCAGAACACATCAAGAAAGATTTTTGTTAGCTATAAACATAGCGATAGTTCGGTTGCTCCATTAGATAGGGCCACCCAGCAATATGAGATGACTCAAGCCAGGCATTATGTGGCAGAGCTTGAGGAGTTATTGAAAGACGAGAACCATATATACAAAGGCGAAAGAGATAACGAGCCACTAGATCAGTTTAAAGATGAAACAATCGAATCAAAATTAAAACAGAAAATCTTTGATAGCAGTTTAACTATTGTTTTAATATCCAAAAATATGAAAAATCTATATGAAAACGAGAGTGACCAGTGGATTCCTTGGGAGATTTCTTATTCGCTAAAAGAGATGACAAAAAATGGAGTAACCAGTAAAACAAATGCCATGTTGGCTGTTGTTCTACCAGATGAAAATAACAGCTATACCTACATGGTTAATCACTTACCTTGTGTTATTCGTTGGAATACGGCTGATTTGTTTAGTATTTTGAACAGAAACATGTTTAATCGAAATAATAAAAATACTAAAAGATGTGAACAATGTGGTGGTTATCACCATATAGGCGACGATCATTCTTATGTTCATCCAGTAAAATGGTATGACTTTATTAGAGACATGAATTCATATATAGATTATGCTTATAACTTGAATGACAATATTCAGGATTATGATCTCAGAAAATTATGCTAAATAATAAACAAAACAATACCCCCCAAGGTTGGACCGAGGAAAAAGTCGGTGATGTTTTTGATTTTATAAATTCTTATTCTTTTTCTCGTGCTAACTTGACTAATGATATTTTGAATAACGGACACATTGGTAATATCCATTATGGGGACATTCATGCAACCTATAAATCGTCTTTTATAGATGTTCAGAAAACAAAAATACCTTTAATTAAAGATGAAGATTTTGTTCCTAAAGATAAGGATTTATTAAAGAACGGAGACCTAGTTATGGCTGACGCTTCAGAAGATTATGAGGGCATAGGCACAACTGTATCAATACATGGAATTAATGATAATAAAGTGGTAGGTGGTTTGCATACATTTGTTTTAAGGGATAATAAGAATAAAACTAACGAATATTACAGACAATACATTTTTAGCAATCCAGACATAAAAGATAAATTAAGAAAAATTGCTACTGGCGTATCTGTTTTTGGTATTTCTAAAACTAATTTATCAAAAGTTAAATTACCACTTCCGTCCTTGCTAGAACAAAATGCAATTGTAGAAGTTTTGGAAACTTGGGATAAATATCTAGAAGATTTAACTAATAAAATTAAATTAAAGAAAAGGGTTAAAAAAGGGTTAATGCAAAAGCTGTTAAGTGGTGATAAAAGGTTAAAAGGATTTAGCAGTGAATGGAAGAAAGTTAAGTTGGGGGATGTTTGTGAGAGAATTAGGACGGGAAAGATAGATGCTAATGCCATGGTTAAAAATGGTAAATATAGATTTTATACTTGTGCAAAGGAGTATTTTAAAATAGATGATTATGCTTTTGATACAGAGGCCTTATTAGTTTCTGGTAACGGAGCAAATGTTGGATACATTCATTATTATAAAGGAAAATTTAATGCTTACCAAAGAACATATGTATTAGATAATTTTAAATCGGATATAATTTTTACAAAATACATTCTAGATAAAAATTTAAGAAAAAGAATTTATGAAGAAAAATGTGACGGAAATACTCCTTATATCAAAATGAATACCCTAACAGATATGATAATAGAAATACCTGAACTAAAAGAACAGCAAGCAATTGCTGAAGTATTAACCAAAGCTGATGAAGAAATAGAAGGATTAGAAAAAAAGAAAAAGATTGTTGAGAAGCAGAAAAAATATTTACTAAATAATTTAATCACTGGGAAAATACGATTACCCGAATTCTCAAAATAATAATATGCAACAAAATACCAGCAATATAGACAAAGTAAATTTTGATGAAACCAAGCAATCACAATTACCGTTTGTGGAGTTTTTGGTTAACATGGGCTATCGATATATTTCACCCAAGGAAGTATTGTCTGAACGAGGTGGTGACATTTCTAAATACATTTTACGAGATACAGCTATTAAGAAATTATCCGAGATTAATGAATACGAACATAATGGAGAAATGCATAAATTTAAAGATAAGGATGTTGTTGAGGCAATAGATGAATTAGAAAATATTCAGTTTGAGGGATTGATTGATACTTCTCGCAAAATTTATTCCATGATTATGCCAACCTCTGGCGGTAAGACTATTAAAGTTTTTCATGGTGGTAAGAATGTATCTAAGAATTTTCGTTTCATTGATTTTGCCAATCCTTTAAATAATGATTTTGCGGTTACTGTTGAATATGAAGCTATGGGCAAAAAAGGTATTCGTCCTGATATTGTGGTATTTGTGAATGGAATACCTTTTGCTGTAATTGAGAATAAAAAAGCCTCTGAATCAATAGAAAAAGCATTGAGCCAGCTAAACAGAAATCAGGGAGCTGATTATTGTCCTAAGCTTTTTATATACCCCCAATTACTCGTAGGAGCTAACAAGGAAGAATTAAAATATGGCACGACTGGCACGCCAAATAAGTTTTATGCTAGTTGGAGAGAGAAAGGAACGGATAAGGATAAACTAATAAAGGAAGCCAGTAAAATTATTGGCAAGGAAATTGATAAAAAAATATATCAGCAAATTCTGACTGATTTGAATGGTGCAACTTTTGGTCACACTCAAATTTTAGACCGTGTTCCAACCGAACAAGATTTATCTGTAATGATGATGTTTGGTAAGGCTAGATTACTTGATTTAACCAAGAACCATATTCTTTATGACGCAGGCATTAAGAAAATAATGCGTTATCAGCAATACTTTGCTATTCAAAAGATATTAAATAGAATTGATGAAAAAGAAGATACTAAAAAAGGAAGCAAAAGAAAGGGTGGTATTGTATGGCACACACAAGGATCGGGCAAGTCTTTGACCATGGTAATGTTTGTTAAAGCATTAATTGAAAATCCGAATATTATTAACCCAAGAGTATTGATTGTAACTGATAGACGAGATTTAGATAGGCAAATAAAAACCACCTTTGAAAATAGTGGATTAAAGAAAAATGTTATTCAAGCTAAGAGTGGGGAGCATTTAATTGATCTACTTCGCAAAAAAGATTTACGAGTAGTTACCACTTTGATACATAAATTTCAATCAGCCGCTAAAAAGAAAACAACGCTGGAAGATTTGGATGAGAATATTTTTGTATTGATTGATGAGGCTCATCGCTCACAAGGCGGTATGGCTAATTTGGAAATGAATAAGATAATACCAAATGCTTGTTATATTGCTTTTACTGGCACACCTCTTTTGAAACAAGAGAAGTCAAGACAAAAGTTTGGATCCTTTATCGACAAGTACACTATCGACGATGCCCTAGAGGATGAAATTATTCTGCCACTTATTTATGAAGGTCGTTTTGTGGATCTCAAGTCAGACAAGAAAGAAATGGATAGACAGGTTGATCGTCTAACCGAAGGACTTGGTGACAATCTAAAAAAACAACTACAAGCAATGACTGAAAAAAGAATTATCAAAGACAACTCTAATCGTATTGCCGAAATTGCTTATGACATAGAAAAACACTATTTAAAAACTTTTGCAGGTACGGGATTAAAGGGGCAAATTGTAGCTCCATCTAAGTTCTCTGCAATGTTGTTCCAAAATTATTTTAAAAATAGTGGAAAAATAAATACTGCTTTAGTTGTATCAGACGAAAATGGAATTATTGACGATCAAGATGAACATAAAAAAGAAGTAGAGGGGTACCTTAAAAACATTAAAGAGAAATACCAAAGTCTATTATCATATGAAAAAGATGTGATTAAAAGTTTTGTTCATAATGATGAGGGGGTGGAACTTTTGATTGTGGTTGATAAGCTTTTGACTGGTTTTGATGCCCCGAGAAATACGGTCTTATACTTATCCAAAGAACTTAGGGATCATAATTTATTACAAGCAATTGCTCGTGTTAATCGTTTGTATGACAATGAGCAACCACCAAAAACTTGCGGATATATTATCGACTATTCCGAGAATGCACAGAACTTAAAAACAGCCATGCAATTGTTTGGTAACTATGATGAGGAAGATGTTGACGGAGCCTTGATTGATGTTCAGGATAAAATAGATGAACTTGAATCAAGTTATAGCGAGCTCCATGAAATGTTTAAATCTGTTAAAGGTGATGATGAAGCGTATATACAGCATTTGTCTGAGGAGCCAACTCGTAAAGAATTCTATGATACATTAAACCAATTTTTAAAGAGTTTTAATGAATGTGTTGTATTGCAAGGTTTTGTGCATGAATTCAAACACCTTGATACCTATAGGCAAGAATTAAAGAAGTTTATGGAACTTCGAAAGGTTGCTAGTGTGCGTTATGCCGATCGAGTGGATTTTAATAAATATAAACAAGCTTTAGTTAAAATAATGGATAATAATATCAAGGCAGAAGAAGCAGAGCTTTTGACCAAGCAAATAACAGTAACTGACAGAGAGGCTTTTGAGCAAGTTGTAGAAGAAATGGGGTCAGATAAATCTAGAGCTGAAGCAATCGCCGCTCAAGTGCAAAGAACTATTACAGAAAAACTAGAAACAGATCCTATATTTTACAGAAGATTTTCCGAGAAAGTAGATGAAATTTTACAGAAGATGAGGGAGAAAAAAATAGCTGATATTGAAGCCTTGAAGCAAATGAAATTGATTGACAAAGAAGTTGATAATAAAACAGATGATGAAATACCAGAAGATATTAGAGCTAAAAAAGGATCAGATATTTTTTATAGAAATTTACAAGATGAGTTTTCTGTTCATAATGTTGATGATGAAAAATATCAAAGTATAATTTTGGAAATGTTTGGTGTGTTGAAGAAAGAAGCTATTGTTGACTGGTATAGAAATAATGAAGTTAAGCGTGTGATATATAATAAACTGGATGATTATTTGTATGATGAGATTATTCAAAACCAAGGCATTAAATTAACCAATGAAGAAATAAAAACAATCATTGATAAAACCATTAAATTGGCAACAGAAAATTACGAGATTATATAAATATGGAGACTCAAATTTTTACTTATGGAAAGTATTCTTATGAATATTTTCTAATTAGACAATCACGTAAAACCGTAAGCTTAATTGTTTATCCTAATTTTAAGATAGTTTTGAAATGTCCTATTGACTATAAAGATGAAAAGATACAGAGATTTCTAAAAAACAAATGGTCTTGGCTTGAGAAGCAAATCAAATACTTTAAGAAATACCAAAAGACTATCTTAAATAAAGAGTATTTATCAGGTGAATCATTTTTGTATTTAGGCAGGCAATATAAGTTATCAGTTAAAAGAGGTGCAGAAGATAAGGTGACTTTAAAGCATGGTAAGTTATTGTTATTTACTACGGAAAAAGTTGGTAACAAAAAACATAATAGAAAAATATTAAAGGGTTGGTATGCGAATAGGATTGAGAAAATATTTAATGATGAGTATAAAAAGGTGTTAAAGACTTTTAATTATGTTTTTGAACCGCAGCTTATAACTCGTGAAATGAATAAACGCTGGGGAAGTTTCTTGAACCATAAAAAAATAATTCTTAATCCTAAGTTAATTCAAGCTCCTAAAGAATGTATTGATTATGTAATTACCCATGAATTATGTCACATGAAACATAAAAATCATGATACGAAATTTTACAGATTATTAAAAAGTAAAATTCACAATTGGGAAGAGATTAAAGAGAAGTTGGAATTAAGATTTATATAAGGTTATGTATAAACACCTAAAATCAAAACAAGAATACATTGATAGATATGACCGCCTGACAGTTGATAGCTGTCGGGTTTTTTAGCTAATATTAGCCTATATTTAATAAAATAGTAAAATTGTCAGGGTTCAAACCTTGACAACTTTTTAATTATGTGCTATAATTGAGTATACAAAATAAAGATGTGGATATTTCCTGATCTTTACAATCAAACTTAAAAACAAGAGAGACAGTTTAGTAGGCACTGTGAGTCCTACAATAAGCAATTTTATAGGTTTATTAGCTTTTTTGCGGGCTTCTCTCTTGATTCACAGAAGGCCGTTTTTGTTTTTTTAAGCAGTAAAGTGGGAGTAAATAATTATTCTCACTTAGATTACTTAAAAAGTTCTTTACAACATCCTCCTAAATGATTTAAGGTAATTAGTCAGTTTAATAAGCTGTTTGATTACCTTAAATCATGAAAAACATTGATGGAGGATAAAATGAAAACTGTTTTGATGGGACCCCCAAGGTCCGGTAAAAGTTGCATGCGAGAAGGATTAAAGCAGGCAATTAAGAATATCCCAGGAGCGCCGTATCCTTATGTAATCACGGCATGTCCTGATGGCGAAGGTGCTTGGTTCCAGGAAGCTGCAAACCGCGATTCGGAAAAAGCCCGCGAATTAAAAACTGATTATAAACAATCAGTCGGTGGTTTTTCCCCCAAATTTGTTCAGCGGATTGCAGAATCCGTAGCCAACTGCACTTTGCCGATGACTTTGGTGGATATTGGCGGAATTCCATCAAAAGAAAATGAAGTAATCTGTGCTTCCGCCACTCATGCCATCATTCTGGCTGGTGATATGAGTAAAGTTCCTGAGTGGAGAGAGTTCTGCTTAAAGCTCGGAATTGAAGTGATAGCAGAAATTCATTCTGACTATCATGGCCAGACAGACGAAGTCCCCACCCTTGGTGAGGATGAAATCTGGAGAGGATCCGTGCATTATCTTGAGCGCGGTGAACCAGTGGCCGAGCGTCCCACTATAAAAAAGCTTGCAAAGATATTGATTGAAAAATCAAAATAAAAAATGTTTCTGGCCACCTCAGAAACAAACCAAAAAAGCTACTGACGGTGGGGTAGCAAAAATTTTTTAGGAGGCTATCATGGCTCATTACAATGTAAATCTCGAAAACGAAAACGTGTTGAAGGTCGGCTTCGGCGAACCATCGCAAAATGATGAAATCGTTCGTGACGCTGTCAAGCGTTTGGATGAAATGACTGAATCCGGCGAATTGGCTGGTGGCTCTGTTATCAAAATTAACGGCCCGGCCTCTCTGCCCGTTGCTGTTGCAATTGCCCATGCGGTCAATCATCTATACGAAACCGTTGCTGTTTTCGATCCAAAGCTGGGTAAATATGTTGTCGCTGTTTCTCATGGCGCATACAATCCTGGCGACCTGATTGACTAAATAGTTATCAGGAGAGCAAAACCCGTTTGAGGAGTGTCTGAAAAACAAGTCACTCGTGGCACTCCTCTTATTTTTCAAAATCTGATTTATGCAAATAAGGTTTTGAAAGATAAAAAATAAAATAGTTCTTTACAATAAAAAAGAGGTGTATCGTGGATATTCTAACCGTAGTTGAAAAGATGGTTGTCGAATGGCAACAAAAGCTCGGTGATTCAGTTGAAGTTATTCTCGGAGGTTCTTTGGTCTCCGATTTATTTATTTTTGATGAGAAAACAGAACTGATTGATGTTGATGTTCGTTTTCTCACAAATAATCCAGAAGACCCTGAACTTCGTCAAAGGATAGAAAAAGTTACAGGTCTCAAATACCGTAAAACCATCACTGTTAATGATTGGCCAACTGGTCAAAGTCTGGGCATTATGGTTGAAGGTCAGATGAGCTTACCTGAACTACCTTTACCAATGGATATTGAGGGTTGCATTCGCAATCCAAAATACGTTGGCTGGGGTAAATTCTATCGAGACGTTTTAACTGAAAAAGAGCTGGAAGATTTTCGCCAAAAGAAAATCGCTTTACGCCATGACAAAAAAGCTTATAAACAGATGAAAGCTGAAGTTAGGGCTGAAGTTGAAAAGCGATGTTTGGAACAAGGAATTGTAAGTAAGTAATCTATTAACCTGTAAAACAAGGAGAAAATATCGTGAATAATCAGAGAACTGTGAACGGCAAGGCTCTTGGCCTGGCGTTCTGGAAGAAAGCTGACGAAGTTGTGGGGCTGGTCAAAAAAAGTCGTGGTATTGTGGTAATGCCTACTGGCACTGGCAAAACAACCCAAACACCGCAATTGTTACACGAACAAGGTTTTACTCGCCAAGGAAAAATTTATATATCTGTTCCCAGAAGAATCTTGGCAGTTGAACTGGCAGCTCGTGTTGCTGATGAAATGGGAGTAAAACTCGGTGAATTGGTTGGCTATCAGATCCGTGGTGAACGTAAATTGAGTCATCAAACACGAATCATCTTTATGACAGAAGGAACATTACGCGGAAAAATTCGCAATAATCCAATGTTAAAAGGTGTCAGCGTGGTCGTATTCGATGAGTTTCATCAACGAACTCTTATGAGTGACTTCAATGTTGCTCTTATCGAACGAGCTCAGCAAGAAGGTTCGCAGGTAGCGTTTTTGCTCATGTCGGCCACAATTGACCCGACCTATCTTGCCAATCACTTTGATTGCGACGTGGTTGATGGTTCTGATTTGGATACTACCTATCCAATTACTGAGGAATATATTGATCCTCAGGAAAACGGTGGTTTATTCAAAACAGCAGCCGAGCAGGTAGAGCGCATGATTTTGGAAGCTGAAGGCAATGGTATGGTTTTTATGCCTGGCAAAGCTGAAATCAACCAGACAATCGATGCAATCCGTGATCTTAATCTGCCCAAAAATGTAACTGTTCTACCGTTACACGGTGATCTTGATGGCGATGACCGCCATGCTCCATTTGTGGAACGAGATGGTATTACAGTCACGATTGCAACGGACATTGTTGAGACTGGTGCCACATTACCAAATATTGGCTGGGAAGTTGATTCTGGACTGGCAAGAGAAAAAGGATATGATCCCGTATCTGATATTTCTTCCTTGAAAGTTCAGAAAATAGCCAAAGACCGCTTAAAGCAACGTCGTGGCCGAACAGGTAGAGTTCGTGAAGGTCGATATGTTGGATTATTTTCAAAGGATGACTTTGATTCTCGTCCAGATCGAACCAAGCCCGAAATCTTTCGAACTCCTTTAAGAGAAGTTGTATTAACCATCAAATCACTTGGTCTGTCTCGAGAAGGAAATTCAATTCGATTGATTGACTATCCGCCAAAAACCAACTGGAAGCAAGCTAAACAACAATTGCAGATGCTGGAGTTTGTTAACAGCGACGATGAGGCGAACATCAACGAATATGGCAAAAAAGCTGTTGAACTTGGCTGTGATCCTCGTGAGTCTGCTATGTTGCTCAAGTCCGCTCAGTTGGGTTGTTTACGGGAGATGTCAATTGCTATTGCCGCCCAGCAAAGCCATCGCTTACTGTATTGTCCGAAAAGTGAAGAATATGAGGCCAATATGGCTCATGCGAGATTCCGCACTTCGGAAACATGTGATGGATGGACAGCAGTAAAGGTGATTCGGATGGCAGAAGCTCGTGGCGAAGAATCTCTCGGATCCTGGTGTCGAGCAAATTATGTATCATACCGCTCGATTCAGGAAATCTGGCAAACTTCACGTCAACTGCTTACAACCATGAAAGGTTTAGGTTTTTCAGTAAATGAGCAGGAAGGCACTGAAGAAAATTTACGCAAAGCAATTTTTGCCGGATTGCCAGACCGAGTATTCCAATGGGATGGACGGGATTGGTTCAAACGTGATGATGATTCTTGCCTGATGGGACGAGACTCGGTAATCCGTGAACGATCAAGTGATACACCAGTAGCCGCTTGGGAAGTTATCGAAATTTCTACCAGAAAAGGTGGAACTCTTCGATTGATCACCAATGCGGTGACAGTTGAAACAAATTAAACCCGATGTGCAAGGTTGTTGTTAACACTCCAGCAACCTTGCCTATTTTTCAAAGTTTATAAAAATGTTATTATAATTTTTGAAGAATATCAAAGTTTTCACTCATCTGAGTGATGACGGTAAATATGTCAGTTAGATTTCTCTCTTGTCTGATATACTTGCCAAATGTCATCCTCAGGTGAGTGAAAATAAATAAATGTTTATCATAAATTTAGTTCTGGTATAAAAATTAATCCTGTGTTATTCTTAAAATAAGTTCCAACGTCCTTCACGATAGAGCTCCAATTATATTTTACTAAAAAAGAATTACGTAATTAATTACATAATTCTTTTTTTGATTGGAAAACAATAGTTGTCAAACTATTTTACATACATATTTGACAAATATTCTTTACATTAGTATAATATAATTATAAATTAAACCTGTGGAAAAATTTATGATTAAAAAATTAGCGCAAACAATTAAAAAACTGCGTTTAAAAAATGAATTTTCTCAAGAATATTTAGCAAACGAATTAGATATTTCACGCCCTACTTATATTCAAATTGAAAAAGGCGAACGGGAGATCACTATTTCAGAAGCAAAAAAATTAGCTTTAATTTTTAGCATAACATTAGAAGATTTGTTAAAAGATAAAAATTTAGAAATTAAGATTAATTTTGAAAAAGAAAAAGAAATTAAAAAAACAACAGGACCAGAAATTAGAATTAGCGTGCCACAAAAAAATTTGAAAAAATTTAAAGAAGTTTTGTTATATATTTTAGAAAAAATTGGAGCTAAGCCAAATATTGGCGAAACAGCATTATATAAAATATTGTATTTTATAGATTTTGATTATTATGAAAAACATGAAGAACAATTAATTGGTGCTACTTATATTAAAAATCGTTATGGTCCAACGCCAGTTGAATTTAAAAAAATAATTGATCAAATGCAAAATAACAAAGAAGTAGTTAAAATAAATAACAAATATTTTCAATACGAGCAAAAAAAATATTTGCCCCGCAGAGAGCCAGATTTAAGTAAATTGTCAGCGCAAGAAATTATACATATTGATGAGGTTTTGGATCGTTTGTCAAGTAAAAGCGCAAAAGAATTATCAGAATATTCTCACGGCGATATTCCTTGGAAAACACATAATAATGGAGAAAAAATTAGTTATGAGACTGTTTTTTATCGTGATGATAAATATTCTGTCAGAGAGTATGATGATGAATTATAAATCCACACAAGAGTTTTCTAAAGATTTTAAAAAATTATTTAAGAAGTATAAAACACTTAAACAGGATTTAGACAACTTTAAAGGTAGATTCCCTGAAATAGATTTATTTGGTAATAAAAATTTTGCTATTTTTTATGACAATGGAAGGACAAAAATAATAAAAGCTAGATTTTTTTGTAGATATCTAAAAGGAAAAACATTAAGGATAATTTTTGCTTATTATTCAAATGAAAAGATAGTAGAATTTATAGAAATATATTTTAAAGGCAACAAAGAAAGGGAAGATCAGGATAGAATAAAAGAATATTTAAAAACTACATAGATATCTACGTAGTTTTTGATTATATATGAAATTTACTCTTCTACTCTTTCCCAAACACAATTCCATAATGGAATTTACCAGCTTCAAATTGTTTATCAACTGTTAAACCAAAACTTTCTGCAATTCCAATTAATTGTTCAGCAGGAATCTTATCTTCTGGTTTAGGCCCAATAGGAAAACGCCCAGCTTGCCAATCAATTATTAATAATTTGCCATTTGGTTTTAATAATCTCACTGCTTCTTTAATTATTTCATTATCATTGTTACTTTGAAATAAAATATTAATTAACAAAGCAAAGTCCAAATAATTATTATTAATTTTAGTAGCGCCATATTTTTCTAAATTTGACCAAACAGTTTTAACATTATTTAGACCTAATAAACGCGCGCGAGCATCAACATTTGATAAAGCAGATTTTAAAATATCAACTCCATAAATTACACCATCAGGTCCAACAATTTGAGCAGCTTTAATAACAAAAAAACCAATTCCACCACAACCTAAATCAGCGATGTAAGAACCATAAGTTACACCTAATTTGTTTTTTAATAAATCGTCAGCATCAAGCAATTCATTGCCACCTGGGGCCTGTTTCAAATTCTTCATAAAAATTAATTTTATTACACTTTTTATTATATCAGGTTTTGAGAATTAAGACACATTTTGTTCAATTTCTAATTCACCTAATTTCTAATTTCCAATAAAATTTTAATGTCTAAATTAAAAATTAGACATTATTTAATTAGAAATTTATTAGAAATTATAATTTATAATTTAGAAATTTTCAGAGATTGGTTTATAAGAAAACCTATGGACTTCGCAAGCACCGTGTCTCTTCAGCGCATCTATATGTTTTTTTGTTCCATAACCTTTATGTTTATGAAAATTATATTCCGGATATTTTTGATGTAAATTTTTTAAAATTTGATCTCGTACAACTTTGGCAACAATTGAAGCTGCGGCAATAGAAATAATTTTTTGGTCACCTTTAATTACAAATTCATTTTTAATTAAAGAGTCTAAATTGCGCAAACCATCAATTAATAAATAGTCAGGTTTTAAGTTTAGTTTTTTAACAGCGCGTTCAAAAGCTAATCTATTTGCTGGTAAAATTCCTATGTCATCAATTTCTTTTGAATTTACAACACCAACTGACCATGCCAAACAATTTTTAGTAATATACAAAAACATTTGTTCTCTTTTTTGTGCTGACAATAATTTAGAATCTTTAATATTTTTTACTTTTGTATTTGGATAAAAAATTATTGCGCTTGAAACCAAAGGACCTGCCCAAGAACCACGACCAGCCTCATCTAAACCAGCTATAATGTCATAGCCTTGTTTTCTAAGTTTATTTTCATATCTATTTGTTGGACGCATATTATTAAATTAATACCATTCTACTGGCACATCATAAGTTTCCCATAGGCTTTTAAATTTTACATTTTTATTTTCCACACCATATTCATAAATATTTTTAGTCACCTCTACATCTTGTAAACAATATTTTTTTAAATCTTCAATTTTTCCATTTCGCCACATTTCAATTGCTTCCAATCCTGTGCCACTTTTTCCAGTTTTCAATGATCCTTGGGCAACGCTTTCTAGTTTTACTCTATAACCTAAATATTTTTGCAAAACATCCATAATATCTAAAGTTTTTATTGAACTAAAATTTGTATTCTTTAAATAGCTTTCTAAAACAAGGTAATCAAAGCCAAACAAATTAAATCCAATTACTAATTCTGCTGAATTAATTAATTTTTCCAGTTCATCCAGCTCATCTTCCATAAAAGTTAAAAATTTATTGCTTCCATACCAATAAACGCCTACTAAAGAAATCTTTAAAGCTTTTAAATTTGATTTACCACCAATATCTTTAAATGAATTTTGTGTTTCAATGTCTAGAACTAATTTCATATTATAATTATATCATTTTTTAATTATTTTATACACCTCATCATTAGTTCTAACTAATTCATCAATCTTAATAGCAACTATATCACCTTGCTTTGCGTTTTTTATTTTCTTGTGATTGATTTCTAGAGAATTAATTTTTTGTTTCACAACACCGGTTGTTGGACCTTGAATTAAAATATTATTATTAATATTTAATTTTTTATTAGCTTGAATTTTAATTTCTGCAACTGATATTTTGTTATAAAAATGTTTTATTGTGCCAATGTGAATTTTTTTCTCACTAGCTTGACTTCCATAACTGTGCGACCATTCATTAATTGGTTTTCCTAAATAAAATCCATCTGAAAATTTTCTATTATAAACTGTGTTTAGTTTTTTTAATAATTTATTTTTTAATTTATTAAAGTTATTATTAAAATTTTTATTTTTATAATTATCAAAATAAAAATCTATTGCTTCTCTATACACACTAGTTACAGTTTTAACATATTCTGGACTTCTGTTTCTGCCCTCTATTTTAAAACTAGCAACATCTAGCTTAATCAATTTTTCAATAAAAGGTAAAGTACACAAATCTTTAGGAGATAAAACATAATCTTCATCAATTTCATATTCATTTTTACCATCAATTTCTTTAATTAAATATTTTCTACGACAAGGCTGTAAACATTCTCCGCGATTAGCTGATTTGTTATATTTAAATTGTGATAAAAAACATCTACCAGAAACTGACACGCACATAGCTCCATGAATGAATACTTCTAAATTGATTTTAATTTTTTTATTGATCTTTTTTATATCACTTAACGAGCATTCACGCGCCAATATAACTCGCGATGCTCCTAGTCTTTTATAAAATTCTGCTGACTTAGAATTAGCTATGCTAGCTTGTGTGCTTATGTGCAATTCTAATTTATATTTTTTAACTAGTTCAATTACTGCCATATCCCAACAAATTATCGCATCAATTTTGGCTAATTTAGCTTTTTTCAATAAATTTTTTAATTTATTTAATTCAGATTCATAAATAATAATATTCAAAGCTAAATATGCTTTTATATTATTATCATGACAAATTTTAGTAATTTTTTTTAAATCAGCAACAGTAAAATTTTTTGCACCAGCGCGCATGTTAAAACCGCGAATACCAAAATACACAGCATCAGCGCCGCCCTGAATTGCAGCTTGTAGTGAAGTAAAATCTTGAATTGGAGATAAAAGTTCTGGTTTTTGCATATTTTTTACAAATGTCATTTTAAATTTAAATAATATTTTCTTAATTTTTCTGGCAACCTTTCAATTGAATATCTTAACATTGTTCTCGGCATTTTAAGAGTATGTTTATTTAAAAAATTTATTAATTCGCGTTCATCACGCTTTCCTGTTTCACGCAGCATCCATCCAACTGCTTTATGAATTAAATCATGCTTATCTGATAATAATATTTCTGCAATTTTTATTGTGTCTGCAAATTTATTTTCTTTTATAAAAGCAAAAGTAGCTAGCACAGCAATTCTGCGTTCCCAGAGATTTTTTGATTTTGCTAGTTTATATAATATTTTAATATTATTTTTATTATTTAATAAATATCTACCCACAATATTTGGCGCAGACAAATCAACCAAATCCCAGTTGTTAATTTTGGATGTATTTTTTAAATAAAAATTAAAAATATCTTTTTTTGACGGGATCCCATCGCTTCGCTCGGGATGACAGCACTTTTTAAATTTCTCAACTAAAATTAAAACTCCAACCAATCTATATTCATGTATTTTAGAATTTAATAATTTTTGAACATCATTTAAACTAACTTGTTTAAAATATTTTTTAACAACTTTTCTTTGCTTGGGAACCACAATTCCTAAAAAAATATCACCTTCACCATATTCGCCTTTCCCAGTCTTAAAAAACCTTTGCAAAATTTTAGCTTTAGCAGGATTTTTTAGTTTATTTAACTCTTGAGATATATTTTTATACATAATTTTATTCTAACATTGATTTTGGTTTTTGGGAAAATAAATAGAACAAATAGTCTGTTGTATTTGTCGATCGACAAATACAACAGACTAAATTTTATATTAAAAAATTAAATAAAAAAACCAGATAAATAATAAATCTGGCTTGATGTAATATTTTATCGTTACTTTAAATTTTAATAAATTTTTTAATTAGTTCTTTTTTTAGTCCTCCGGTTGTATAAATTATTAATAAATAAATTAATGCTCCTAAAATCACACTAACAATAAGTCCAAAATTTGTCAAACAACTTCCGCCGTATTCTTTAATCTCTCAATTTCATCTTTTAAAAACATTAATGCTTCTGGTTTTAATATTTTCCTAATTTGTTGAAACTTTTTAGGATCTAAAAGAAAATTCAAATCTTGATTAATAATATTTTGAGTTATTTTGTTTTCTATAAATTTTACCAAATTTTTTAAAAAAGATTTTACTTCTTTTTTTCTGCGTTCAATAATAACTTCTGGGTTATATGTAAATCCTTGTAAGAAAAAATAGTGGATATCATATAAATCGCGACCTGCAATAGAGCCATTTCTTTCATAGCGCTCAATCAAAGCTACTAATTTATTTGCAAACATTGTTTCAATAGTTTGACAAGTAATAATTCTATCAATATCATTTAAGCGATAACTTTTATACTCATTTGACTTAGGCACAGGGAAAGTAATATCTATTTTAATAGTATTTCTAGTTTTTTCTGAAGAAGGATATTTTAGAAAATATTGAGGAATTTTCTGACTTTGATCTTTAACAACCAATCCTAATTTTTCAAATGTCTTTTCTAAATTTTGTTTGACTTCTTTTAATTCAGACATATTAGCTACGTAATCAAAATCTAAATCAACAGAAAAACGATCTAAAAAACCAAGCATAGCAGAACATGTTCCACCTTTAAAATATAAAGCGGAAGATAAAAGCTGATTATCATAAATAGCTGTTAATAAACGGAACAGCCAAGCTTTGTGCATGGCATCTTTTTGGTTTGGTAAAATCATAAATTTGTACGAGTTAATGGATAGCCAATTGTTTTTTGGATATGTTTAATCTGCTTCCAATCAATTAATTTTGCATTATCAAAATGTGCCTTTGAATTAAAATATATTAAATCAGCTACAGCCCTTGCTAGAGTAGCAATTTTAATGCCATCTTTATTTTCTATACCAATTGTTTGGTAAAGAAACTTATCATTTAATTGGCGTGAATAAAAATTATTATCTCCAATCTTGAATTTTTTTGATTTAGAACTGATTAAAGTAATTTTATCAGTTACTTGATTAATTATTCCTGCATTAGTTAAAACTGTTTCTGTGCTAATATATGAATACTCATGCAATGCTTTTATTCCCAACAAATATGGATCTAGCTCATTTATTGGTTTTAAAGCATAAAAACCTCTATATATTCTATATATAAGGCCTTGTTGCACATATCTTTTAAGAGTTGTATGCAAAGTATTTTTATTCTTAATACTCCACAAATTAGCTAAATCTTTTGCATGAAACATTATTTCGCTTAATTTAGCCAATTTTGCAAATCTCTGTTGAGTTGTGTTGATTTTTACTGTACTCATATGTACAGCTTAACATAACTTAAAAATATTGTCAAATCAAACTATTTAAAAAAACTCATTATTAAATCTTTCTTCAATGCTTTAAATAAATATATTAATACAAAATATATAAATCCACCTAAAACTATAGATATTAATAATCCAAAATTTGTCAAGATTAAAATTAAAAACATCGCAACACTGGCTAGCAAACTTTTCAAACTAACACTAAAATTAGTTTTAAAATTAAGTGATTTTTTAACCATAATCCATGATGCGATTAAGATAAATACTTCTATAATACAAGTAATGCTTGCAGCTGCATAAAATGAATATTTTGGAATAAAAATAAAATATAAAATTAAAGCCAAAACAGCGGCAAAAATATAATATTTCATCATTTGTTTTTGCTTATTAATCGCTACAACACTAAAAGTTGATAAATGCGCTAAAAATATTATAACAGTAGCAATAATTAAAATTTGCAAAATTAAAGTTGATGATATAAACTCTGGTCCAGCAACTAAATTAATAATTGGTGCAGCTAAAGCAATAGTGCCGAATAATAATGGCCAGATTATAAGCGACAAACCATCAAATGCTTTTTGGAAAATGCGTTTAAATTTTTCTATATTATTCTGCGAAAAAGCTTTAGATAAGTGCGGAGAAACCAAGCCCATAAAAATAGCTGGGAATACTATTAAAACTTCTAACATTTTGTATGGCGCGCCATATAAGCCAACTGTTTCAGCTGGATGATAAAGAGAAAGAATAATAGTATCAGCTTTAAAATATATCATTGAAAAAATCATATAAGTTGCAACTGGCCATGATTTTTTCAAAATATTTTTCCAAATTTTTTTATCAAAAGCAAATTTAAAAGGTAATAATTTACGCGCAAAAACAAAATTAATTAAAAAATGAACTGACAATCCAATAACTACTGCCCATAAAATCGCAAGAAGACCAGCATCCATTTTAATTGCTAAAATAACAATTCCTAAATAAATTAATTTCCCAATAATTTCAGAAATTGCTATTGCTTTTGTTTTCATTTCTTTTTGAAATAAAGCCACAAGTAATTGATCCATCATCATAACAAAAATAGAAATTGCAATAATTAAAGTGCCAAGTTTTACAAGCAAAGGATATGGAAAAAGCCAAATCAAGCTACAAGCTAAAATCATTAAAAACAAACCACTTATAAAACGAATAGTAAAAATATTGCTAAAAAGTTTTTTTTGATCAACATTTTCTCTGCCAAGTTCATTAATTGTAATTAAATATAAACCTAAATCACCAATTATTGAGAAGAAAAATAAATAAGCAAAAATTGTTGTAAAATGCCCAAAACCTTGTGTTCCTAAATATCTGGCTAATAAACCCAAAATCACTACCCCAATTGCAGAGCCAGTGAATTTGCCAAAAGTATGGATTATTGTGTTGAAAGTTATTTTTTTGGTTAAGGACATATGAACTTCCCCGCCTGCGCTCCCTAGTGACTAATTGTCGCTCCGGCGGGCAAGCTTTTGTGTTTTAAGTTTAACACGATAAGGCAAGCTTGACAAAAAACATAGAATTTGATTAGATAAAGTAATAATTCGCTATACTTTTAAATTTTTAGAAAAGGAGAAGAAGATGATTGCTCAAGGACTATGGATTACACTTTTATTTTTCGTTTTACTATGGTTTGTGACATTAATTTATTATAATGCCATAAAAATTCCTCGTGTTCAAAAACAGGAAAAAGAAAAATGGCACAAAAAACCTTTTGTAGATGATATTAACCTTGACGAAAGGTGGGAAGTAATAGGAGGAATTAATTTTATTCCTTTATTAACAGAGAAAATTGTTTTGATTTTAAGCAATGAAAAGGGAGAAATTAAAATATTTTTTGGGTATCTACATGATATTAGGTATCATTCAGATTTATCGAATTATCTTGAAAAAACTTTAAGTGATGGGTTGGTGTTGCATCTTCCTGATGAGAAAAGAAAGAAAGTTAATAAATAATTCCCAAATCAAAAAAAATTAGTTATAATTAAGGTGATCCGAAAGGACACCTTATTTTTTTTATTAAAAGACTGGATCCTTGCCTGCGCAGGGATGACAGATGGAAAAAGCGGGAATGACAGAGAATTAGATAGGTGGTATTCAACGGGATCCCATCACCCTCGCCCCTATTGGGGCTCGGGTTCGGGATGACATTCTTTATTTATGTTTCTCTCCAAACTAGAAATTAATGGTTTTAAGTCCTTTGCTCATAAGGTTGATTTGGAATTTAAGCCAGGAATTACAGCAATTGTTGGTCCAAATGGATCTGGAAAAAGTAATATTGCAGATTGCGCAAGATGGGTTTTGGGTGAGCAAAGCTTAAAACTTTTGCGTGGGAAAAAATCAGAAGATGTAATTTTTTCAGGTTCTGATAAAAAAGCGCGACTAGGAATGGCTGAAGTTTCTTTGTATTTTAACAATTCAAAAGATAAAGCAAATATAGGAATGTCTGAAATTTGTATCACAAGAAAACTTTACCGCAATGGAGACAGTGAATATTTAATTAATAAACAGAAAACTAGACTGGTTGATATTCACATGCTTTTAGCAAAAGTAGGAGTAGCTAGAACAAGTTATTCAATTATTGGACAAGGAATGATAGATAATTTTCTTTTAGCATCACCGCAAGATAGAAAAGAATTTTTTGAAGAAGCTTCTGGAGTTAAGCCATTGCAGATAAAACGCGGACAAGCATTAAATAAACTAGAACACACAGAAGAAAATTTAGAAACAGCCACTATTCAATTGCAAGAAATTTCTCCAAGATTAAATTCGTTAACTAGACAAGTTAAAAGATTGGAACGCAGAGATGAAATAGAAGTAAAATTAAAAGACTTGCAATTTAAGTATTATAGTTCAATATGGAATGAGATTAATAATCATTATAAAGAAAAAAATAGTGAATTAAAAAATATATCTAAAAAACAAGAAGAAATTCAAAATAAAGTTGATAAATTTCAAAAACAATTAGCAAATTTAACCAAAGATAATGTTAAATCAGATGTTGTTTTTAAATTGCAAAAAGATTATCAAAATATAATTAATAAAAAAATACAATTAAATCAAGAATTATCTGAATTAAAAATCAAATCTGTTCAAGAAGTTCAAAAACAAGTTGGTCAGAAAAATATTTCGCACAAAATAGGTCAAGAAGTGATAGATATTTTAGAAAAGATAGATAAAATAAAAATAAATATAAATAATTATTTTAAAAATAAAAATTTTATAGAAGCTGAAAAATATTTTAATGAACAAATAGAATTATTTAATAAAATAAATAAGATTTTAGAACCATATAAAAGTGAAGAAAAAGTTGTTAAAATAAAAAACAATAATTCAGAGCAAATTATAGAATTAGAACAAGAAATTAAAAAATTAGATGAAAAAATTGAAAATATTCAAAATAAAATTAAACAAGAAAATGATAGAGAGAAACAAGATCGTTCTCAAATTTGGAAAATTCAGCAAGATTATCAAAGTGAACAAAATAAATTAAACTCAATTTCAAATCAAGTCAATGAATTGCGAATTAAATTAGCACGATTAGAAACAAAAAAAGATGATTTAGAGCAAGATATGCGGGAAGAATTTAATGATTTAGAAAAAATTAAACAAAATAAGGCTAATAAATTATCTGAAGAAAATAAAAGAGAAAAAATTACAGAAATTGGCAAATTAAAACACCAATTAGAATTAATTGGTGGTATAGATCCTGAAGTTCAAACAGAATATGAACAAATTAAAGATCGTCATGAATTTTTATCAAACCAAATTAGTGACTTAAAAAACTCAATGAATGTTTTAGAAAAATTAATTTTAGAACTTGATCTAAATATTAAAAAACAATTTGAAATCAGTTTTAAAGTTATAAACGAAGAATTTCAAAAACATTTTAAAACTTTATTTGCTGGCGGTAAAGCAAAACTTATTCTTGTTAAAGATGAGTTAGAAGTTGCTGAAGAAACAGTTGACGAAAAAACTGAATTTGATAAAATTCGTGATCGTTTATCACAAAATATGTATTCTGGAGTTGAAATTGAAGCAACACCTCCTGGTAAAAAGTTAAAATCAATTAATATGCTTTCTGGTGGCGAAAGAGCAATGACATCAATTGCATTATTATGCGCGATCATTTCATCTAATCCATCACCATTTATTATTTTAGATGAAGTTGATGCTGCTCTTGATGAGGCAAACTCAATTCGCTACGCAGACATTATTGAACAACTCGCGCATAAATCTCAATTTGTAATTATTACTCACAATCGCGCTACTATGGAAAAAGCAGATATTTTATATGGAGTTACTATGGGTAATGATGGAGTTTCAGAAGTGTTGTCATTAAAATTAGAAAACGCAGAAAAATATACTAATCGATAATGTTACTTAAAAATTCTTTTTTATATTTAAATCCATTTTTTTTCATTAATTTTTCAATACCTTTATCAAACTGACTGCCATATTGAGTTGGACGATTACGACGCCAAGATAATTCATGTGACATGCCTAAGTTTTCAGATACTATCCTTAAAATATATTTTTGGTGATTATCTTTAGCTTTTAAGCTTGAATCAACTTGCATGGCTGCTGCAATTGTTTCTTTAGAAAAAAATGGCACCAACATTTTTAAATTAAAATATTTTTCTAAGGCTAAATCTCGTAAAATATCACCTTGCCACGCAACTTTACTGATTTGTTCCCAACATAATTTGTTAATATCATTTGTTTTGCGATATTTTTCTCCACCTGCATAAATTTGTTCTGTTCCTAAGCCAGTCATAAAATATTTTAAACCATCTCTTTTAACCTCAGCAATTGCTTGCCATAAAGCTGCTGCAATACCAACATGAACAGGATCTTGACGCTGAATAACATGCATAACTTGCGGTAAAATTTCAACTAGTTCATCTAAACTAGTTTTTTTAATTTTTAAATCCAAATTCAATTCTTTAGCAGCAGAAATTGCCCGTGTTAAATCATGTGGATCTGCTAAATCATCACAATCTAAAACTGATAAATAACAAGTAAAATCTAATTTTTTTTGTTTAGCTAAAAAAGCTAGTAAAACTGAGTCTATTCCACCAGAAAACAAAATACCAAATTTTTCATTTGAAATCCGTTTTTCAAATGCTGTTAAAATTGATTTTTTAACAAGCTCAATTGCTTCTTTTTTATCAGTGATAATTGGTTTTTCGTCTGTTTGTTTTTTAATTTCTGCAACAGCATCTAACCAATCTTTTTCTAAATGAATTTTATTTTGTTCTAAATCAAACATAAAAACATGATCTCTCCCCCCTTTTTTGAAGGGGGAGACTAAGAGGGGGTTAATAAATCCTATTTCATTTTACCATTTTGTCAATGAAAATAAAATTATTTTTCCAAAGCTTGCTTTTTATTTAAAAACATGCTATAATATAAATGTAATAAAGTTAATAATATCATTAATTATGCTACATCAAGGTTTAATAGAAAACTTAACTAAAGAATTAAAAATTGCTCCATTAAGCATTATTCGTGAGAATTTAGAAATAGAGGTTTTAAATGAAATTAGTAAAACCAAATTAACAGATAATTTAATTTTTTATGGCGGAACTGCTTTGCGCTTAGCTTATAATAGTTTTAGATTTTCAGAAGATCTTGATTTTTTATTAACAAAAAGTTTAAAATCAGACAAAAAAGAACTTGAAATTTCGTTAAACAAAGTAGTAGAAAATAATCAAGGTGTAATTTTAGAAGAAGTAATTGAAAAAAGAAATACTCTTTTTGGGTTATTAAAAATAAATCATTCTTTATTAAAGCATTCAATTAGAATTAAAATTGAGATTTGCAAAAAGAAAAACGGGGTTAAAAAAGAAAACAAATTATTAATTTCACCAACTACAAATTTAGAAGTTATTTTCCCAACTGCTGATTTAGAATCACTTTATAAAACTAAACTTGAAGCCTTAAAAAAACGCGACTTGGCTCGTGATTGGTTTGATTTATGGTATTTAAATCAAAAATTAGACAAGAAACAAAAACCAAATAAAAAATTTGATTTTAATAAACAAGAATTTGCCAGAGAGTTGAAGAGATTTTTACCGCAAGACAAATGGTCTATTATTCAAACTGTGAACAAGTTTTATGAATAAAACATCTTATTTAAAATTTAAAACCGAATTAGAAAAAACAAACAAGACTTTTTTTTCTATTAATAATTTGAAAAAGTTTTATCAAAATAAACAAAAAAGTTTACCAGTTCTTTTGTCTGCTTGGAAAAAAAATAATTGGATTCAAAATTTAGGACAAGGTTATTATGCTTGGAAATTATCAGCAGTTGATTATTTACAATTAGCTAATGTTTTAGATAATACTTCTTACATAAGTTTTGAATACGCGCTTTATTATTATAATTTAATAGATCAAGTGCCATCTGTTCATACTTTAGCCACAAAAAAAAGAAGTCGCTCAATAAAAATAGGCAATCAAAGTGCTGAATATACTCATTTAAAAGATGATTTGTTTTTTAATATTGAATTGAAAAATAAAATTTATATTGCTACACCAGAAAAAGCTTTAATTGATTTAGTTTATCTTATTTCTCGCGGAAAAAGATCAGTTGATTTAACTACTCTGGATAAAGATAAGATTAATAAAAATAAATTATTAAAAATTTTAAAACAATTTCCTGGTTATACTTATAAAAAAGCAGAAGAGTTGGGGTTGATTTAAAAAAGTATGTTCCAGGAACATACCAAGTATAAAATAATTTTAGAAAAATAAAAATCCCCGCAAAATAATGCGGGGGTATGTGTTTTTTATTTCATTTCTCTTTATTTTAAATTGTTAATGTTTGGTATTTGTTATGATTTTAATTCTTTTGTCATTCCGACCGAAGTGAGCGATTAGGGAATTTTAGAGAAGCGAACTAAGTGGAAGAATCCCTTAAATATAGAAAAGGAATTGCTTCAACATTTATAAAAACAAAAACACGCTATTTTAGCAATGATAAAAAAGATATATTATCTTTAGCTTCAGCTGATGATTTACTTGAAATATTAGGAGATTATTGGCCAGAGTTTATCAAAAAAAGGTTAGCTCAAAAAATTCAAGTTAGAACAATTTTGCGCGATACTCCTAAAGCCAGACAAAGGCAAAAATTAGGACCAAAAGAATTAAGAGTAGTTAAAACAATTCCTAAAAATTTTGATTATCATGGCGCGATTATAATTTTTGGAAACAAGATTGCTTTTTTTTCTTTTATGCAAGATATTATTTCTATTGTAATTGAAAGCAGAGAATTAGCTCAAGTCCAGCGAGTAGCATTGGAGTTTATGTGGGAAAATGCAGAATAAATAATTATGGTAAATATTTTTCTCTTTCTTTTTTATCTTGAATTGTTTGTTCTAATTTTTTCTTGCCAGTTTTTGCCCATCGCAAAATATAGCCAGACCAAACTAGTCCTCCAATAAACCACAAATACCAAAAAAATGGCATAGAAATCCAGTAAGCTTTTTGCTGTCTAAGGAATAATAAAATAAATCCAGCTATAGCCATTACTAAAAACATGTTAGTTAATCTTTGCCATAAATAACTATCTGGTAAATTTTTTTGTTTTTCTTTTTTGCGTAAAATTAAATGCGCAATCAATGCTGCGATTAATAATAAACTTAAAAAAACATAAAAAAACTTGGCAAAAGTTGGGGACAGCGTACCAAGTCTTGAATTAAATATAAAATCTAGTGAAAATAATCTTGAAAAATCTATCATAAAATTATTTTTTATTTAATTCTATCATTGTTTTAATAACAGAATCTGGTGTTAATGAAATTGAATCAATTCCTTGTTTTACTAAAAATTGCGCAAAATCTGGAAAATCTGATGGCGCTTGTCCGCAAATTCCAATTTTAGTTTTTGTTTGTTTGGCTATTTTTATGGCATCAGAAATAAATTTTTTAACAGCTTTATTTTTTTCATTTCCAACATGCGCAATTAGACTTGAATCCCTATCCAATCCTAATGTTAACTGCGTCAAATCATTAGATCCAATTGAAAAACCATCAAATAGTTTGGCAAATTCTTTAGCTAAAATAATATTAGCTGGAATTTCCATCATCATATAAATTTCTAATTTATCTTTGCTACGCTTTAAGCCCTCCTCACTCATAATTTTAATGACTTTTTCAGCTTCGTCAAGTGTGCGGACAAAAGGAATCATAATTTTAATATTATCTAGTCCCATAACTGTACGAACTTTTTTCAATGCTTGACATTCTAATTGAAAAATTTTAATAAATTTTTCATCATAATATCGTGAAGCTCCGCGCCAACCAAGCATTGGGTTTTCTTCTTTTGGTTCAAATTGAGTGCCACCAATTAGATTTGCATATTCATTGGTTTTAAAATCAGACAAGCGAACAATAACATCTTTAGGATAAAACGCTGCTGCAATTCTTGCGATCCCCTGACTTAATTTATCAACAAAAAATTCTGTTTTATCTTCATACCCTAAAGTAATTTTATCAATTTGTTTTTGTAAAGCTTTAGAATTAAGCTTATCATAATTTAATAAAGCTAAAGGATGAACTTTAATATAATTATTAACAATAAATTCTTCTCTGGCCAAACCAACACCATTATTTGGTATAAACGAAAATTCAAAAGCTCTTTCTGGCTCACCAACATTAAGCATTATATTTGTTTTTGGTTTTTTTAAATTTTTTAAATTTGTTTTTTTGATTTTATAATTTACTATTCCAGAATAAACATTACCTGTCTCACCTTCAGAACAACTAACTGTTATATTTTCTTTGTCTTTAATAGATTTAGTTGCATCACCCGTTCCAACAATACATGGCACACCCAATTCTCTGGATACTATTGCGGCGTGACAAGTTCTTCCACCAGAATTAGTTACAATAGCACTAGCAATTTTCATTATTGGCACCCAATCCGGATCAGTCATTTCTGTAACCAAAACTTCACCTTGACGAAATTTATTTATATCTTTGGAATTCATTATTACATTAGCTTTGCCTTGCCCGATTTTACTTCCTACTGCTTTTCCTTTGCAAATAATTTTAGTTTTTTGACTTTGCTTAATAATATATTCTTCTAAAAAATTAATGTCTTTTTGAGAGTGAACAGTTTCCGGACGCGCTTGCACAATAAATAATTGTCCAGTTTTACCGTCTTTGGCCCATTCAATATCCATTGGTTTATTATAATGCTTTTCAATAATAACTGCCCATTTTGCTAATTTTATTATTTCACTATTTACTAAAGAAAATTTTTGTTGATCTTTAATTGAAACTTTAATATTTTTTACATCTTTACCAGAATAAATCATTTTGATTTTTTTGTCACCTAAAGTTTTTGAAATTACTGCATTTTTGTTCTTAGCAAGTGTTGGTTTAAAAACATAAAATTCATC
>CAZAVD010000001.1:51931-59368 GCA_964488715.1 uncultured Gammaproteobacteria bacterium
CTTGTTATTAATGCAAAAATTAATGTAACAATTGGTTCTATAAAAATATTAATAACTGTCCATGGCTCATTAATCCAGAAAAATTTAAAAAAACCGCGCAACAAGCCAACAAGTAATCCTGCTAAAATACATGCTCGTAATGCAATCCAAAAACTTTTTTCATGTTTGCGCTGCACATTTACAGTTAGCCAAGCAAAAACAATAATATCTAAAATTAAAACTAAAGGTAAAATAATATTTAACAAAAACAAGTTTAAAATATTTATTAAACTAAAAATATAGATTAAAATTTCAACTGCAATCAAATAAATTACAACTCGCTGAATAATTGATAAATACCATGAAAATTTTAATTTTGGTTGCGATTTTTTAATTATATTACTTGCTTTTTTCTCATCCCTTAATTTCTCTTTTCTTAATTTCTCAATTTTCTTATTTTGTTTATTTTCTTTTCTTTCTTGCTCGTAAAATATTTTTTGCTCCTCAAATACTAAGTTTTTATCTTGTTTAGTTTTTTCTTTTTCTTTTTTTCTAATTTCTTTTTGCAATGCTTTTTCAGCTTTTTTTATTTTTTTTTCTTGTTGTTTTTTTTCTTTTAATGCTAATTTTTCTTGTTTTTTCTGTTTCTTGATTTCTAATTTCTGTTTTTTTGTTTCTACTTTCTTTCTTTTATTTTCTAATTTTTTTTGTTCTTGTTTTTTCTTTTTAAATTCTTTTTCTAATTTCTTTTTTTCACCACTTGGAAGCTCTTTTTCTTCACCAGTAGGCAATGCATTGTCTGGATTAATGTCTTGTTCTGGTAAAAGCGTTTCTTGTAATTCATTAATATCTTTTTCCAATTCTAAAATTTCATCTGATGATTTTTTTTCTGATGTGTTATTTAAATCTATTGGACTACCATCATTTTCTTTTTTAATTTCTTCTTCAAGTTGTTTAGTTAATTCATCTAATGCCCGATCATTTGAATTGTTATGTGGAAAATTATTCATAAGATAATTATACCATAAATAATTTTAACACACTAACAATTGTTGTTTTTTAAATTGATTTGTGGTATAATTAATTTATGAAAAGAATTTTTAACAGTCGTCAAAGAGATATATTTGGAACAGGCTATATGGAGTTAGCCAATTTATCATTTTTTAGTTATATAGTAACAAAAGATCAATATTAAACTAATAAAAAATATGGAATTATTACCCCTTTATGTAATGTTTGCCGGTGTAGCGCTAATTGCCCTTTTTTTTAGCTTGCCAACGATTATGCATAATTTTAAAAATAAATCTAAATAAAAAATTAAGTAAAATAGCTTAATCAGTTTTTTTATTATTTATTATTAACCAATTTCAGCTATTTAGCTGTTTTTTTATTTACAAAAATTTACTGTTTTTTAATTCATTCTGATGCAAGTCAGAATGCACAGACAGCTTGCCCGCCATAGTCCAGTAGGGTTTTTTAAGGGCGAAGGCGGGTAGCTGGATTTGACAAATTTAACGCATTATGCTATTATTTCAGTAGTTAAAAAAACGCTCTTTTGACAATTCAAAACATAAATAATTGAAATTATTCATAAAATTTAAGAGGTGGAGAAAATGAATCAACAAATAAAAAAAGTTTCTATTTTATGGTCAATTGCAACATTTATTGTAATGACTGTTATCACAACTGTTTTTCTTGGTTGGCTAGGATTAATTGCCTCAATCATTTATGGAGTTGGTGGTTTTTTTGTAGCAGATAAAAACTATAAGGGTGGAATCTTTTTTCTTGGAATGAAATCTCGGGCATTTAATTCAGGACCAAACTGGCACTTATTATTAATAGAAAGAAAATTCCTCCTTCCTAAAAAACAATTAATGATTGATTATAGCGCCGGTAAAGTTATAACAAAGCGCGAGGGTGATGTTGGTGCAATCAGTATTGGAGTTGATGCGGCAATCTATCTTACTTGGCCTAGTGGCGATAAACTTCTCACTGCTTTAGAATTGGCACCTTCAACTGACTTTGAAAAACTAAAAAAATACTTAGAACCTAGTTTTATTGGGTCTATCAGAAAAATAGGTGGTCGTCACACTTGGCATGTATTAAAAGAAGATCAAGGCACATTTGCAAAAGAAGTTCTTGACGCAATAAAAGCAGAAGATGAAGACGAGAATCCTACTCCGTTCAAAACAATCGGGTTTGAAAATATTGATACTGAAATAAGCGATATTGTTCTTCCAGAGGATTTTGAGAAAGCATTAACTGATTTAGAAACAGCTCGAATCAAAAAATTAGAAGCTACACGAAACGCGGCCGCAGAACGCAAAATGATTGAAGAAAAAGGTAAAGGCGATGCTGATGCTCGAGAAAGAATGTTAAAAGTTGTTAAGGCCGCTGGTTTAGATTATGAGGCTCTTTACAGTTTTAGAGAATTTGCTAAAGGCACGAGCAACACTATTCTTTATCAATTGCCTGGTGGTTTAAGTAATCGAATTTCTGATATTCTTGGTGGTAATTCAATTGAGCATTTTATTGAAATGATGCCAAAAAAACAAAGACAAGATTTCTTAAATTTAATTACTAAAAAAATGAAGGGGGATAAATAATGGCACGAAAAATAATAATCATTTTCGTTATTGTGCTTTTGTCCTTGGCTATTTCACAAAAGCACATAATCCCAATTCTAATTGATGAAGAAATAATTAAAAAATTTGAATTTTTCGATAATATTACAAACTGGCATCTTATTGTTGTAGCTGGTCTGATAGGGTTGATTGTTGGTCTGATATTCAATAAAAAAACCAGAAATGGAACTATCACAATGTTGGTGGTTCTGGCAGTTGTTATTGGCGGATATTTAGGAATCAAAAATGTAAATTTTGATTGGTTTAAAAAAGAAAAAAATAAAAGCCAAGTTCAATCTCAATCAAAACCATCTAAAAATATATCCTCCAGCAGACCTTATCGTGAAATAACTGTAAAACTACGAAAAGGTAAAAATGTTTTGGATGGAAATAATAATTCTGTAAATTATATTCCTCGCAGAGGACAAAGCTTGTTGATAATTCCAGGCAATGGACTTGAAATGCAAATAGGTACTGGGAAAAAGATTAAATTAAAAGTCCAAAACGATGGCAATGGGCGCATAGAAAATATAACAAAGAATAAATTCTATGAGCCATTAAAAATATTTTCAAATAAAACAAAGGAGATACAAATTAGAGTTTGCGATTAAACCCAGCAAACTTTAAAGGCGAACATCAGCAGATGATCGCCTTTTTTATTTTCATTTTCTCTAAAAAATATTTTATAATCCAAATGCGCTAAACACAAATCTTAAAATTGCATAAGAAGAAAACACAACTAAAATTCCAAGTGAGGCCCAAACCAAAGTTTGCTGTCCTTTTTGAATTTGTCCTGATTTACCTGCTGAAGTTAACATTAATAACCCGCCATAAATAAACATTACTAAAGATATTGTTCCAATAATTCCTAAAAAAGTTTTAATAATTTTACCTATTATGGCCGGAATGCTCGCAGTTCCTAAAGGATTATCTAATTTTGATGTTTGTTTTTTTTCTGAGGTATCGCCACCGCCAAGATTTTGTCCTACATCTCCCTCTATATCATGACCAGAATCACCGCCAATGTTATTACCGCTTTCATCACCAGAACCATTTCCACCTCCATCAAAACCTTCGACATATTCACACTGACCATTTCCAAAACTACAAATCAAATCACATTTATCCATACAATCATTATAATTATCAATATCATAAACTTCTGAATCTCCGGTGTTTGAACAAGTACATCTATAATCTGCCAAAACAAAATCAAAACTTGCAAAAATAAAAATAAATGCAATAAATAATATTAATAATATTGTTGTTGATGATTTAAACATAAAAATATTAAAACATAAAACTAAATTTTTATTTCAATTCCTGTTTTTTTAACCTGATAAGCTAACGGGTCATCGCCTTGCTTAAATTCTTCTGGAGTAAAACCAATTGGCTCAATTCTTGAGTCTACATCCATCGTATATTTCCATAAAATTTCTTCATTTCTATTCCAATTTCTTTTTAATCTATTTGAAACTACAGCAATATCAATATCACTATATTTATTAGCTTTACCTTGGGCATAAGAACCAAAAAGATAAATAGCAGAAAAAGGATAGTTTTCTGTTTTTAATTTTTCAGCATATTTTTTAACAATTTTTTTTACTTCAATTTTTGACATAGATTTTTATATATTTTTTTAATTTCGGTTAAGTTTTCTTTTGTGTATTTTAAATCACACATTTTGTAAAACCTAAATTTAACATAAAGACAACATTGTTTTATAATCATGTTCTGAAGTTATTTTCCAATATTGAACTAAATCTTTATTATTCATAAAATTCATTTAATTCTTTTGTTTTTATTATAGCATTTTTGTTATGTCTGTGCAATAAAAAGAAAAATATAATTGATAAAATTATAAAAAACAAACTTACCCATTGAGCTAAGCGAAGGTTAAGAAAAACTGGTTGTAGATCAATGCGTAAAAATTCAATAAAAAACCGCCACGAGGAATAAAGAAAAATATAATATATAAATATATAACCAGATTTTAAATTTTTTATTTTAATTAATATTGTTATTAAAAAAATTGCTAACAAAAAACAAAACAAACTCTCATATAAAAACACTGGATGAAAATGAGTAAAATTTTCAAAACCTGACAAGCGATTAGATAATTCAATTGGAATTGCCCATAATAAATTTGATGGTAAGCCATAAAGTTCTTGATTAAAATAATTTCCCCATCTGCCAATTGATTGACCAAGTGCAAGTGTTGGAGCCAATAAATTTAAAAGTAATAAATTATTATTATTTATTTTTTTAGAAAAATAATAAACAACAATAACTCCAGCAACAATTGCGCCATAAATCCCCATTCCTCCGTTCCAAATATAAAATATTTCTAAAGGATTTTGAAAATAATAATTAAATTCTTGCAAAACATAATAAATCCGGCCGCCAATCAATCCCCAAATTATTATCCAAAATGATAAATCAAAAATATAATTTTTATCTAAATTAAATTTTTTAGTTAATTTATAAAAAACAAAAAACCCTAGCGCGCCTGCTAGAGTAATTAAAAAACCATACCAATGGATTTGTGCAAAACCTAAATCAAACAAAACAGGCTGTGGAGTGTAATTATTTAAAAACATAACTATATGCTTCTAAGGCTGCTATTGCACCTTGTCCTTGAGCCACAACAATCTGTTTGTATTTTGTATCAGTTATATCACCAGCTGCAAAAACACCTTGCATGTTTGTATGGCACAAATCATTAACTTTAATTTGTTTTTGCTCATCTAGTTTTACAAAATTATTTAACCAATCAACTTTTGGTTTAATTCCAATTTCAACAAACACGCCTTCAACATCTATTTTTTTTATTTTATTTTTTTGATTAATTTTTATTTTTTGTAAATTTTGCTTACCAATTAATTCCTTAACTTCTGTACCAAGTGAAATTTCAACATTATTTAATTTTTTAATCTTTTCAAAAGTAATTGCATCAGCTCTGATTTTGCCATTAATTTCAAGCCAATAAATTTTTGGACAAATCTTTGCTAAAAATTCAACTGCTTCTGCTCCAGCATTTCCGCCTCCAACAACAGCTACATTTTTGTTTTTAAATAAAGGTCCATCGCAATTAATGCAATAAGATAATCCCTTGCCATCTAATTCTTCTTCGCGAGCAACGCCCATTTTTCTTTTTTCTAAACCAAAAGCTAAAATAACTGACTTGGCTTGAAATATTTTGTTTTCATTTGTTGTTATTTCAAAAATATTATTTTTCTTAACTATTTTTTCAGCTAAACTTAACTCAAATTCCACACCCAAAGCATCAACTTGTTCTTTAATTTGAAAACTTAAACCAACACCATCAGTTGTTTTAAAACCTGGATAATTTTCAATTACTAAAGTTTTTGACATTTGTCCGCCAACATCTTTGGAAATAATTAAAGTTTTCATTGCTCTACGCGCAGTATAAATACCAGCTGTCATTCCAGCTGGTCCAGATCCAATTATTATTGTATCGTATATTTTCATAAAAATTCCTCCCCTCCTTTTCTCGCCCCGCTTTTCGCGAAAGGCGGGGTCAAGAGGGGAATGAGGGGTGGTTAATATTTTTCAAAATAATCCAAATACATTTTTTCTTTTACTAATTTCAAAGTTCCACTTGCTACTTTTTTGGCTTTTTTTGTTCCTTCATATAAAATTTCTTCCACTAGTTTTGGTCTCTGTTCATAGTATTTTCTTTTTTCTTGAATAGGTGTTAAAAGATTAACAATATTTTTGGTTAATTCTTTTTTACATTGAACACATCCTCTTGTGCCAGCTTTGCATTCTTTTTCAATTATATTTAAATTATTTTCACTAAACATTTTATGATATTCAAACACTGAACAAGTATTAGGATGGCCTTTGTCATCAATTTTAATTTTTTTTGTATCAGTAAATGCTGATTTAACTTTTTTTTCAATTGTTTCTGGTGAGTCTGCTAAATAAATTGCATTATTCAAACTTTTACCCATTTTATTTCCATCCAAACCTTTTACTCTTGGAAATTCACTAATTTTTGCCTCTGGTATTTTTAAAACTTCACTATAAATAGAATTAAATTTTTTAATAATTTCTCTTGTTTGTTCAATTTGTGGCAATTGATCTTCACCAACAGGAACTAAATCAGCCTGAAACGCGCTAATGTCAGCTGCTTGACTAACAGGATAACCAAGAAACCCAAAAGTTACACTATTTTTGAATAATTCTTTTTTTTGTTTTATTTCATCTTTTACTGTTGGGTTTCTTTGTAGCCTGGCAATTGTTACTAAATTAGAATAAAAAATGGTCAACTCTGCTATTTCAGAAATTAAAGATTGAATAAAAATAGTTGATTTTTTTGGATCAATTCCAACAGCCAAATTGTCCATTGTAACCTCATAAACATTTTTTCTTACTTTTTCAGGATTATTAAAATTGTCAGTTAAAGCTTGGACATCTGCGATAATGACAAAAGTATCATATTTATCTTGATATGCTACACGATTTTTTAAGGCACCAAAATAATGTCCAATATGTAGTTGGCCAGTTGGTCTGTCACCTGTTAAAATTCTTTTCTTCATATACATATATTTTACATAATTAATTTTGTTTTGTAAATTTTTGGGAATCAAAAACTTGTCAATTCAAGATTTTTCTGTTATTTTTATAACATATTGGCCTGGTAGCCAAATGGCTAAGGCACTGGTTTGCAAAACCAATATCACGGGTTCGATTCCCGTCCAGGCCTCCAAGTTTTTATGGAGAGATGCCGGAGTGGCTGAACGGGGCACCCTGCTAAGGTGTTGTGCGTGAAAGCGTACCGAGGGTTCGAATCCCTCTCTCTCCGCCA
>CAZAVD010000002.1:0-6992 GCA_964488715.1 uncultured Gammaproteobacteria bacterium
CCAATATATCCAGCTTGTTGATCAGAGCCAAAAATTGAAGTTTCACCTGGTAAAATATCAACTGGCCACCAATTTAAACACATTTGCTCGCTTTGATTTGCATTTTTATATTTAGGATCATCTTCAACACAAAATCCATACCAGCCCTGATATTGCTTGCCTGATAAATCAATGTATTCACAAGCTAAAGACGAATTATTATTTGGATACATTCTGCATTCCCGCGCAATACTTTTATCAATAGTAATTGGTAAAACTGATTTCATTGAAATATCGTCAATATAAATAAAATCATCAGCCCAAAAATGATTACCGCTTTCATTAACTGGAATCATAATTTGTAAAAATCCATTTCCAGAAACTCCTGAAGTTTCAAACAAGGATCCTTTTGAACTTAAAACTAATTTTTTCCAAGAATCATTTACATAAAATTCTGTTTGTTCTCTAGAATTTAAAGGATAAAAAGTTTCTGGATTTTCAACATATAATTGAACTCTAACCCATTCTAAATTTGATTCACTAGTGCGCAATCTTAAACTAACAGAATATTCATAATCTGAATTAATATAGCCAATTGGCACATCAGCAGACACCCAAGATGAATTTGAATCTCCATAATTAACATATAATATATGATTTGTTAAATCTGTAAAATCTCTATCAACCCATACATCTGAATCATTATATGAAAACCATGGCCATTTTTCATTAGTTTCAAAATTACTATTTGGAATATTAATATCTCGTCCAATTGGAGTCATATTTGAATATGCATAATATCCATCAATTTGTCCATTATCCCATTTTAAACCAGCTTTTACTAAACCAGATAAATTCTTAATCTTACTAACTGATTCTGTGTGTTCAAAAGTCATTTGACTATCTGGATATTTGGCTGATAAAGCACAACTACCGTCTGGGCCTAATTCATCACATAAACCAATATCAAAACATAATTTTTCTTCTTGCCCAGAATTATTTGTAATTTGAATAGATGAACGACATCCTAGCCATTTATCACAAATGCGATCTCGTTTAACTTTTAAAACAATATTTGCATCAGGTTGTTTGCCTTTTTTTGTTGTAAATTCTATTGTATCTTGATCACTTTCATTGCTATTTTCTGAAGTAATTTTAACACAATATTTTTTATCATCTGTTAAATTAATAATTTTATATGTATGAACTGATGATAAAGTAGTTGAAAAATTTTCATCTGATGTGTATTTGCAAATATCTCCATTAACCAAGCCCCATTCAACTATATGATCATTAGTTTCTCCATCTTGAATATTCCAACTAATAATAGCAGTTGTATATGATGGATCTGCTGATAGATTTATAATAGATAATTCTTTGCTAACTGTTGGAATTACTTTTAGTAAAATTGGGTCTGAAATTACTGTTGCAGTTTGAGTTTGAACTGCATGGGCTTTTTTTACTAATGACCAAATTTTAGATTGTAAATTTAATGGAATTTCTTGTGCCTGACTTTTTACTTGAAAATAATAATCTTTCAGTTGTAAATTTTTAATAATTATAGAGTGATTTGTAGTTTTACCTGATGCAGATTTTTTATTAGCTTTGCATTCATATTTTTTATTATATAAATTATTTTTATCAGACCCATAACATGCTTCTGAAGTAGCTAAAATATTTGTTTCCCAATTAATTTCTGCTTGATATTTATTATCAGATATTTTAGATAAAGTATATGTTGGTTGTTTAGTAATTTGTAAATTAGCTGATGGCTCTTTAACAACTTTCCATTCATATCCTTTAACTTCATTTAAAATATCAGATGCGTTTTCATCATCTTTAATAACTCTTGATTCTGAACTAAACATTATTTTCTGTTTATTAACATCATCACCAGTTTCATCTTTAGCAATTAATTGAAAACTTGCTATTAGTCCTTTATCTCCATTAAAACCTTTGCCACCTTCCTCCCCATCGCCTGGTGTTCCTAAAATTAATTCCAGCTTACCTGTAGTTAATTCTTTTTTAGCTATAGTTTGAAAAACTGAATTTTTTGAACTTAATTTATTTATTATAAAAATATTTTTATCATAAGTAATAATAGTTTTCACAGCCACAACATCATCACCTGCGCTGTCTAAATAAATATTAATATTTCTAGTTTCACCAACATACATCGGATGTTTTTCATTGTCAGCTTGTAAAAACATTTTAGCTTGACCAGAAGAGGTGCTAATATTTTCTGTTATTACTTCAGCTACTCTAGCCAAAACCCAAACAGCTGAAAAAATTATAGCCATACTCACCACAATTAAAGCTATTTTCTGAATTTTGTTTATTTTGCCAAACCAAAATTTAAACCTTTGCCATAAACTTGGTTTTTTGGGAGGGATGAAGTTTTGAGGTTGTGGTTGTGGTTGCATAAATTATTTTATATTAATATCTAAATCTTCCAATTCTACCTCCATTTCTGTTCCTTTGCCATCATCTAATAGCATACTTGTTTTATTTTTATCAAATTCTATTTTTGTATTACCTTTTTTTAATGCTTTAAATTTTAAAATAACTAAATTTCCATCACTGCCATTATATCCATCATCTTTATCATTATAATCTGTATCACCTGGCTCCCCGCGAATTATTTCTATTTTTCCTTTTTCTTGTTCTTTAATAACTGCCATTGATAAAGCTGAAGTTTCATCATTTATTTCAACTAATTCTAATAACTCTGGATTATAAATTATTCCAGCTGAAGCTAAAACAATATTTGAATTTTGTGTGTTTATTAAAATTGCTACTGAAAAATTTTCATTAATTGATATTGAATTTTTATCTGCTTGCAATGTCATCTTGCCATAACGGGTTAATTTTTTTGTGTTAGCTCCATGCCCCTGCATGGAGCTACTTTGTTCCGCCTTCTCAATTGGGCTCCAAGCAGGGGCTTGGAGCCAACGATCAAACCAACCACTAAAATACAAAACTCCTATTGCTATTAAAATTATTATGCAAATAGTTAATAGGATTATAAAAAGTTTTTTGCTCATAAAGTTATTCTCTCCTCTGTCATTCCCGCGAAGGCGGGAATCCAGTCTTTATGCTTTATTAAAATTAATAAATTTTGTATTTTCTCACGATCTTAGGAAAATTGATGTATTATTGGGATATTCAAATCTATAAACTGGATCCCTGCCTCCGCAGGGATGACAGGATATTTTATTCCAAACATCTAGAATGACAGAATTTTTTTATTTTTTAGCTGGGGTTTGTGTGTTAGTATAGACACACTTTCCTCCACCACATTCAATATCATCTTCACATATAATACTTAAATTATTATCACATACTTTAAAACTTCTAATATTTGATTCTGGAGCATTTGGTGTTGTTTCAAAAAATCCTACACATCCCTGACCTGGATTAACTGATCCATCTCCGCATTTACTAAAATCTTTGTAATAATAATAATTGCAAATTTCACCTTGTTTTTTATTTAATTCAAAATTACGATTATCTGGATCACAATCAATTGGTTCTTGTGGATCTTGAAATTCTCTGCAACCAGATGACAAACTGTTACATTGACCAATCCAATTAGTGCATAATCCATCTTGTTCTGGATAAGCTAAATTTGTGCAATCTTCATTTTTATCACATGAATTATTTTTTTCTAATGACTTGCCGCCCAAACAATAGCCTTTTTCAAAATACACTGAACTTGAAAATTCCGGACATTCTTCATCTGTGCCTAATTTATACCATTTAAAAAATTGTTCACCAGCCAAATGTTTAAACTCGCAAATTTTTTGCATTGGCTTTGGATCTTTAAAATAGTATTTATTTTGTTCATACTCATATTCCTGACAAAAAGTTTCATTTAATTCACATATTTCATAAGCAGTATTATCTGGATTAATTTTACGATAAACATTTTCCAAACTATATTCACTTTCATTATTTCTATTTGGAGTTATTAATCCCAAAGCAGTACAGCCACGATTTTCTTTTGAACATTTAAATTCATCATTTAAAACATAATAATCTTGTATATTTGTATCCCCATCAGTTGCTAATTGACATCCAACAACATCTTCAGAACATAACTTGCTAAAATTTCTTAAATTTATTAAATTATTATCTCTATCTTGATATGCTTCACAATTAATCATTGTTTCTCGAGCTGTACCGTCTGGCGGTACTTCACATTCTTCTGGAGTTTTCCAAGAATCTTTAATTAATAAAACACTTTCTGTTTTCTTTAAAACAATATTATCAACAAAAGCATTGGCTGTAATGATTAATTTTTGATCTTCTACATTAAGAGGCATTTGCATTCTATAATAATGCCAGCGATTATCATCTGTTAAAGTGATTTGATTTAAAGTTCCTTGAACATCAGCTGTAAAACCAGCTTCAAAACTTCCTGATCCTTTTGCTAAAAATTCTAAAACATAATCTTTATCTTGTTCTAAATCACCAAGTATTAAATCGCGTTGAGCTGTTCCATAAATTTTTAATGAATAATCATCCCGTATTACTGATTCTGTGCTAATTTCTGCATCATTTGTCCAATTATCAAAATCCTCCTTATGTTTAAAATAGCTTTCAATTATTTTTTGATAATTATATCCTCTGTTTGATTTATATTCTCTACACATATTATTATCTTTAGAACATTTTATGCTTTCTTTTGGAATAGCTTGATAAATTTCATTATCCAAGCTTCTTCTAAATGGATGACAATCTTCTGAAACAATAATTGTAGTTGAATAATATATTTTATAAGAATTTAATTCTTGATCAAAAAATTCTCTGCAATCTGCTTCTGTTAAATCTGAACAAGAATCACCTTTTGGTCTACCACTTGCTTCAGCTTTTAATTCCCATTTTCTTAATTGATAACCAGTTGTGTCAGAGCCTTGCCAAGTATAATATGTATCCCAGCCAGGTTCATCTGGTTTAATGCATTGTCTTAAATATGAATAATATTCTATACCTTCTCCTCCTTTTGCAACTTTATCTAAATTAGTAAACTCATCACAACCTGGCTGTGAGCAAGGTGTGCCAGTTTTAGCAATAAAATCAACATCATCAGCTAATTCAAACTGTGTTTTCATTTGATGATAATTTTTATAACCAACACAACTTGCTGGGCATTTATCATCTTCGCTAATCACTGCTGGAACTGCTGGATCTTGTGTTGAAATTGGGGTATAAAACTTGCAATCCATATCATTTATTGTGCAGTGTTTTATAAAATCATTGCATCTTTCATCTGGATTATCTGTTCTGCAATTATAATAATCTGGCGCTAATTTATAATATTCAGGAGTATTATATTCATCAATATAAAATAAATGACAGCCTTCATATCGCGCATCGCAATCTGCGCTTATTGTTTCTGAAGTTAAATAAATTTTGTTATTTGTAATTGGCTCTAAATATTCTCTGCAACCAGAATTAAAATCATCACATACTCCTGCAGAAAAATTAGCTGAATTAACTGTATTTAATAAATAATAATTTATACTATTATCTTGTGTATTTTCTAATGCCTGACAAGATGAATATTGCCGCGCGTTTTTACAGCTTGTTCCTGCAATGCTCCAAACAGGTTTTTCTTCAACACAATAACCCCAATCATTTGTATCGCATTGGCCATTGCGATCATCTAAACACGATTCATAATCTGCGCAATAATCTAATCTTTGAAATGGATAAACCAAATCTTCTGAAGGACAAGCTTCACCATCAGCTACCTGACTTAAACAATATGGTTCGCTTTCAATTTTTTCTGGACCAGCGCCTTGTTTTGCGCAACGGGTTAATGGCATTTTTAATAACCAATCTGGATCAACTAAATGATAATATGGTGAAGTATCATCATTATATAATTTCATTAAACTATTTAAATTTAAGCGTTCAACATTTTCGCTTCTATTGCCTGCAATTTTAAAATTTCTATAATACTCTGCTGCTAATTCCCAGCCAACTGGAATAACTCTAAATTTTCTTAAAACTAACATTGATCGCACAGATAATCCTCTGCGACCACTTACCTCATTAGCATCTTCATCATAACCAAATTTAGCTGTTCCACTAATTAAATTATTACATTCTTCACGATAAGTATTATCGCCTTGTTTATAAAAACCAGTTGCTTGACCAACAGTACAATTTAAATTTATAGCTTGCACAAATTTATCATCTACAAAATCTACAAATTGTCCTCCACTGCGAATCGCGTCAATTGATTTTGTGCCACCAAAACTATAATTAACTTCTGCTAATTCATTAAAAAATAATCTAGCTCCAGCTGTTCCACCAATTGTCCAAAAATCACTTACAATCACACCACCTTCTAAAGGATTAAATCCTTTTTTAAATATTCTTTCTAAATATTTGGAAACTAATGTATTTGTAAAAGTACCAATTGCGTCTGCAACTGGATTGCCAGTATAAACTTTTGATGGCCCAAAAGATTCTTGAAAAGCTATGTTAATTGCATTATCAACTATTTTTGCAGGTGTCTTTATTACACCAGTAATCGGATTAACTACAGATTTAAAAGACCCCTCCATTATTCGTTCTAATGTTTTTTCCTTTTCAATCCTAATTTTTTCTTCAATACCACCTGTTCGCAAAGTTAAATACGCGCCTAATTGATTACCGCTTGGATTAAAATGTGATGAAAATTGAACTAATTGATCAAATTTCATATTTCGTAAATCACCAATATTTTTCTTAATATCTTCCCATGTACATTTTACTTTTTTAGGAGCAAAAGCTTTTTTCGCTGAAACTTCTAAATGAATTTTAATTAATGGATCTAATGGCTGACATAAATCTTTACCCCACACATCTTTTCCTAAACGATAGAAAAAATCACCTAAAGCTTCGTCTTTTGTTTGTTCCAAATATTTTGGAAGATCAGTAATAAATAATGGTTTTTGTCCTGGTGAGCCAGTTGCAATATGTGTTGCTGTATCATAAGCTACTTTATTTAAAAAATATCG
>CAZAVD010000002.1:7092-49477 GCA_964488715.1 uncultured Gammaproteobacteria bacterium
CTGCTTTAACTTTTTTATTAAAAAACAAACCAGCGCTAAAAAGCGTGGTAAAAAGTATAAATATTAAGATAATATTGGTAGCTTTTTTCATAATAAAAATTTCTAAATTACAAATTACAATATCTAATAAAATTAAAAATATCTAATGTCTAATTTATTCAAAAAAATTATTAATTTATAATTTAGACATTTATTGGAAATTAGAAATTGTGATTTGTAATTTTTATTGTCCTAAAACTTCTTTATAAATCTCCATCAAAGTATTATCATCAATCTCTATCAACTGCTCTTCTGTCATTTGTCCAGAAGAACGCAGTAAATCCCGAATTTGCTCTGGACTTAAATTTATTAATTCATTCATTAAGTCACTTGGAATTTCTTGGTTGGCTCCTTGCTCCTGCATGGAGCCGTCTTGTTCCAATAAACTTTCATCATAAGGCAAAATATTTTCTGGATTTACATTATTTTCATCTGGCAAATCAGATCCTCTACAATCCTGCCCACTTGGACACAATGGATCATGATTAGAATCAATTTCTTCTTTATCTAAATATCCATCTGAATCTGTATCTGCTAAATATGCAGAAGTTTTGTAAATATATATTTCATCATAATCTGTTAAGCCATCTTTATCAGTATCTAAATTTTGCAATTCAAGCAAATCTGTTACTAAATCCTGTTGTTGTGTTTCTGCGACTTCATTTCCTGTTCCAGTAAATTTATTATTATAAATATTTTTAGTTAAGTTTATAAAACCATAAATTAAAGTGCCTGTTCCTAAAAAAATTAATATACCAAAAACCAACTTTGGGGATATAAAGCTTTGCTTATTATTACTATATATATTATTAGTCATTTCTTGATTATTATTATTGTCCACAGGTTTTTGCGCTTACTAACATATAAATTATAGCATAAATATAACTAAAACCCAAAGTTCAAAATCCAAAATCCAAAAAAATATTAAAATTAAAATATTAAATATTTAAAATTTAGTATTTGATATTTTTTTGAACTTTGAGCTTTGGATTTTGAGCTTATAAATTAACTTTATCCAATCCTCTATTGATAATTCCTGTGCTCTAACTTTTCTATCTAACCCTGCTTGAATTAAAATCTTTTCAGCTTCTAAAGCTGGAATTTTCAACCCTGCTGATAAATTATTTTTCAGCATTTTACGTTTAGCTGAAAAGCCTATCTTAACTATCTTAAAAAAAGTTTTATAATTTATATTATCATAATTATTTTTTATTTTTAATTTAATAACAGCACTATCAACATCAGGCTCTGGCCAAAAATTACTTCTTGATACTTGCGCTACAATTTCACATTCTGCGTAAAATTGGCATAAAACAGATAAAATAGACATTTTGCCAGGCTTGTCCCGTCGCTCGCGAGCGACGGGACTGGCAACTATTCTCTCTGCAACTTCTTTTTGAACCATTAAAACCATTAATTCTGGTTTATTTTTTTCTTCATGCAAAAACTTCCACAAAACTGGACTTGTAATCTGATATGGCAAGTTTGATATTATTTTGTAATCTTGAGTTTGGAATTTGAAATTTGGATTTTTTTTGGAAATTGTATCTTGGAAATTGAAAATTTTAAGTATATCATCATTGATTATTTCTATTTTTTTATTTTTATATTTTGTTAATTGAATTTTGAGTCTTGAATAAAGTTTCTTATCTTTTTCTACAACAACTAAATTATCTGTATATTTTAATAATTCTTGAGTTAAAACTCCAAACCCTGGTCCAATTTCTAATATATTATCTTTCTCTGATAACTCCCCTGCTTTAACAATTTTATTTAATATATTTTTATTAATTAAAAAATTCTGACCTAGTTTTTTGCTAGGCCTAATATCTAATTTTTTACAAAGATTTTTGATTATATTGATATTAGTTAACTGCATAAAATAAAATGGTGGACTTGACGGGAATCGAACCCGCGCCACTGCGTGTCAACGGCAATAATGCTACCATTACACCACAAGCCCAAGTCCACCATATTTATTATAAAACAAAAAGGACCCCTTTGAAAAGGTTCCTTTTGCTGACACGCAGTTTACTCATGAAATAAATGAGCATTACTACCGCATTAATTAAAGTATAACAAATTATAAGATTTTGTCAAATAAAGTTATCCACATATAATTTAGTTAAAAAAACCAGTAAATTAAGTCTCGTAATTACGGCGTAATTACGGCCACATCACCCTGCCTTAAAATATTAATTTTTTTGCCTTTAACTAAAATAATAGTTGAAGGTTTTTGTTTTTTTAATTCTCCAGCATCTAAAATTAAATCTGGCCTGCCCGCCATAGCCTGCGGCGTCAGGCGCTGGCAGGCGGGCTTATTTTTTTTATTTTTAAATTGTTTAACCACTGCGCTTGCGCTATAACATTCAGATTCTCCAGAAATATTAGCTGAAGTTGAAATTACAAATCCTCTCAAACTACTTGCTAAATTTCTAGCCAAATCATCTGAAGAAATTCTAACAGCAATTCTATTGTTGGCTCCTAGCTTTGCTTGGAGCCTATTTGTTGAGCCTTTTAATTTTAAAATTATTGTCAAAGCGCCTGGCCAATGTTTTTCAGCTAAATTTTTTTCTATTTTATTTAGATAAAAATATTTTTTTACAATATCAAAATTTTCAGCAATTAAAGGTAATGGTTTATTAAAATTCCTGCCTTTTATTTTATAAATTTTATTTATTGCTTCTTTATTAAATGGATCACCTGCCAAACCATAAGCTGTTTCTGTTGGAAAAACAACAGTGCCATCTTTTAATAACACATCAATAGCAATATTTAAATTTTCTTGATTAACTTTTAAAACTTGCATATTATCTATTTGCCAGATAAAATTCTTCTTTAGAAATTAGATTTATAAAAACAGAAACCACTGCGCCTAATATAAAAATCCAAACAATATTAATATTTAATGCTAATAAAATTAAAGCTAAAATTACCATAATAATTCTACCCCAGGTTAAAGCTGTTTCGCGCATAATAGTAAATTCATCAACATAATGTCCTTCATCAGCTGCAATTTCATACATTAAAGCATCAAATGGCGTACGCATTAATATGCCAGTAAAGTTATGATAAATCCCAACAAGAAAAATATGCAAACCTGATTCAATAATAGCCTTAAAAATCCAACCCAAACTATACAAAATGCTACCAGTACGCATTAACTTTTTCTTATCAAACTTATCTGTTGCTTCACCAACAATATATCTAATCACGCATGAGACCAAAACAACTGCTGCAGAAATTAAACCTACTTGCATATATTTTCCATCTAATAAGATAAAAATAAAAATTGGCCAGATTAAACAACCAATATAGTTTTGAAAACCATCAGCCATATATGCTAAATTAGTTTTAATATGCTGACCATCAAAAAACTGTTTAAAAGTCTCAAAATATCCAAAACTATATTTTTCCCTTGTATGTGGAACAAAAAATAATGGGAAAATAGAAATAAATAAAACAACACTAGCTAATATATATAAAACAGAAAAACCAAATTTAGAAATAATAAAAGCAGAAAAAATTGGCAATAAAATTCCAATTAATGAAACAATAATAGCTAAAAAACTTATCTGTCGACCGCGATGATGTTTGTTGATAAATCGCGCAAAATCAACATGATATGGAATCCAGAAAAAAACTCTAAAAGTTGTTCCAAAAAAGATTAAACTTACAATTAATGGCCAGATTATTTCATTAGCTTGAGCTAGAAAATAAAAAATTAAAAAATAAACAATCAACAATAAATTGCCGATTATCATAAAAAAATGCAAACTTTTGTATTTCATTATTTTAGCCCACAAAGGCATTGCTAAAATATAAAATAAATTTAAAGCACCATAAAAAATTAAAGCAAATTTTAAACTCCCGCTTAAAGTATAAACAAAAATTGGACCAAACATTCCAATTATACTTACCCCTATATCACGGATAATTTTACCCATATATAGACTTCGCAAACCTAATGATAATTTTTCCATTTTTTGAATTTTAGAAAATATATTCATATTTTAGAAGAAATCTCTAAATTTAAAAATTTATTTTTGTTTTTTGTTACAGCATTTAAAAATAATGGAACTAAAATTTTACTCACAAGCCTCCAATATAAAGATTTTTTTGCTAAATTCTTTGCATTATCTATTCTTCTAGAACTTATTCCATCTAAAAAATCAGCATCTTGAATTATTTTATTATACAAATTTCTCTTTCCATTTCTGTATCTAAAACTCATTAAAACATCATGATATAAAACTATATTTATAATAATTTTTAATTCACTTTTTTCTATTTCAACTTGTTTAAAATATTTTTTAATAAATTTAACACTTCTGCGTGCTTCTAAAAAATATTGAAATGGACTTGCTTTATAAAAAGCATAGCTAATATCATGCCATGCGCAAGCTAGCCTTAAAATATTATTATTTATATTACTTGTCCCACTATAAACGGGATTATTTTCTAGTAATAATTTTTTAATTTTAAAAGCATTTTCTTCTACTCTTTGAATATGCGACCAATCATGATTCAAATCTTTAGTCTGTTGCATTAATTCTTTTGCTTTATTATATAAAAAATCAAATTGTTCTTGTGTCATAAAATAATTATAGCATGAAAATCAAAAACTCGCCGAATCAGCGAATTAAATTAAAATCTGTTCCGAACTTTTAAGGCCGCTGGGAGTTCGGAACTTTTTAAGAAATTAAAATCTCTAGACTTGTAAAAAGTTTCGAACAGTCCGGCATACGCCGGCCAAGTTCGAAACAGAACCTAAACAACAATACTAATTAATTTATTTTTAATAAAAATAATTTTTTTAGGTGTTTTATTATCTAGCCATTTTTGAATTTTTTCAGAATCTAAAACTACTTTTTTAGCTTCATCTTCAGAAATATTTGCATTTACTAAAATTTTATCTCTAACTTTTCCATTCACTTGAACTACTAACTCTATTTCATCAGCTTGAATCAAGCTTTCATCATATTCTGGCCACTTTTCTTTGGCAAGTGCTTGATCATTGCCAAGCAAGTGCCATAATTCCTCTGAAATGTGTGGGGCAAATGGAGATAATAATAAAATTAAATTTTTATAAATTTCTTTAGAAATATTTTCTTGTTTTTCTAGATTATTTACTAAAATCATCATTTGTGAAATTGCTGTGTTAAATTTCATTTCTTCAATATCTTCAGTAACTTTTTTAATCGTCTGGTGCATCAAGATATCAAGTTTTGATTTTTGACTTGCAATTTTAACTTTTAAATTTTGACTTTTAACTTTTTTTTGTAAATTCCAAACTTTATCCAAAAATCTTTTTACCCCAATTATTCCCTTGTCGCTCCAGGATCCACCATCTTCAAACGGAGCTAAAAATAAAACATAAGTTCTAAAAACATCTGCTCCATATTTTTTAATATAATCATCCGGAGTGATTGAACTTCCTTTTGATTTTGACATTTTTGTTCCATCTTCAGCTAAAATCATTCCTTGATGAGTTAATTTTATAAATGGCTCATCAAAATTTATTAATTTTTGATCATGTAAAACTTTTGTGATAAATCTTGCATACAATAAATGCATAACAGCATGTTCTGCTCCCCCACAATATTGATCAACTGGTAACCACTTATCTACTAAATTTTTATCAAATGCTTTGTCATTTAAATCTGGATTTATAAATCTTAAAAAATACCAAGATGAGCACACAAAAGTATCCATTGTTTCTGTACTGCGTTTGGCATCTATTCCACATTTAGGACATTTAGTATTAACAAAATTTTTAGATCTAGCAAGCGGCGATTCACCCTCATCAGTTGGTTTAAAATCTTCTAATTCAGGCAATTGTACTGGCAAATTTTCATCTAAAACTTCACCGCATTTTTCACAATAAATAATTGGAATTGGCGCGCCCCAATATCTTTGTCTAGAAATTAGCCAATCGCGCAGCTTATAATTAACAGCTTTTTTGCCTAATTTATTCTCTTCAAGCCAATCACTAATCTTATTAATTGCATCTTTGGGCTTTGAATTATCTAAAAAATCAGAATTAACCATTTTTCCTGAATCTATTTCTGTAAAAGCCTCTTTATCAACATCACCACCTTTAATAACTTCAATAATTTCTAAGTTATATTTCTTAGCAAATTCCCAATCTCTTTCATCATGAGCTGGTACAGCCATAATTGCGCCTGTTCCATAATTCATCATCACATAATCTGCAACAAAAATTGGAATTGGTTTGTTATTTACGGGATTAATTGCCTGAACACCTTTTAATTCAACTCCGGTTTTATTTTTATTTAAATCTCCTCTTTCTAAATCAGATTTTTTACTAGCTTTTTGGATATATTTTTTTACTTCTTGGAAATTGGAAATTGTATCTTGGAACTTGCTGATAAGCTGATGTTCTGGCGCAATAACCATAAAAGTTGCGCCAAACAAAGTATCAGGTCGTGTAGTAAATACTTCAAGTTTAAGGGATCCCTCCGCTCCACTCACTCGTTCCTCACTCGTTCCTGTCGGGATGACAGAAAAAAAGACATTTGCTCCCACAGACTTGCCAATCCAATTCTTCTGCATTGTAATTGTTTTTTTAGGCCAATTAATTTTATTATGATCTTGTAATAACTTATCAGCATAATCTGTAATTTTAAAAAACCATTGTTTTAAATTTTTCTGAACTACTTCTGAATCACATCTTTCACATTTTCCAGAAACAACCTGTTCATTTGCCAATACAGTTTTACAAGAAGGGCACCAATTAACTGGGGCTTCTGCTTGATAAGCTAAACCAGCTTTGTATAAAACAGAAAAAATCCATTGTGTCCATTTATAATATTCTGGAGAAGATGTATCAATTTCCTTTTCCCAATCATACATTAAACCTAATTCCCTAAGTTGCTGTTTTGAATATTCAATATTTTTACTTGTACTTTCAGCTGGATGAACACCTGTCTTAATTGCATAATTTTCTGCTGGCAAACCAAACGCATCTGCTCCCATTGGCTGAAAAACATTAAAACCTTGCATTTTTTTGTATCTGCCAAACACATCTGAACCAGTAAAATTATACCCATGCCCAATATGAATTTTATCGCCAGAAGGATAATAAAACATAACTAAATTATAAAATTTAGTTTTTAATTCATTGTCTAAATCGCAAAAATTAGTCTTATTGTCTTCCCAATACTTTTGCCATTTTTTTTCAATTATTTTGTGATTATATTCTTGCATAACTTTACTTTATCCTATTTTACCTAATTTGACAACTATGCTAAACTATAAAGCAAGATAAGAATATTATTAAAAGCATATAAAACATAGCTTAAAACAATATTTAATTATTTTGCTCTCTTCTCTGCTACGCAGTGGGGTTTTTTTATTTAAAAAAATTAGCCAATTATTTGTGTGGCTAATACACCCAATTAACAAAATATTTTACTTTGTTTTTAAAAAAATAATCCTGCCAATATATAATTTAGTTTATTTTTTTAAGAAGAAACTTCAATCTGAAAAAGAAAATAGTTTAGATAATAAAATCATTTTACTTTTAGCTAATAAATATTTAATTTACACATTGGCTGTTATTTTGTCAGCTGGAATTTTAATTAATAATTTCACAATTTCAGGCGCAGCTGCTGAAGATTTAGGTAAAAAAAGTTTATTATACAAAATAGCACAAGGCAGTGAGTTTGAAGAAATTATTGAAGAAAGAAGCGCGATTATTGAAGAAAATATTGATAAAAAATCAAAACCAACAACTTCTTCTGAAACATCCAAAACCATTAGTTTAAATATTGAAAAAACAACTTTAACTCGCAGTGAAAAACCACGGGAAATTGATACATCAAATTTACAAGAAACAACTGTGGCTGAAGGTTTGGCGGCTGAAACAATTTCCAAAACTGGATCCATTACTACTCTGTCAGTACCAAAACCTAAATCTGAAATTACAGAATATATTGTAGAATCTGGTGATACAATTTCAAACATTGCTAAAAAATTCCAAATTTCAATTAATACAATTTTATGGGCAAACGATTTAAGCGGGTTAAGTATTATTCGTCCAAATGACAAACTAACTATTCCACCAACCAGCGGTGTAATTCATAAAGTTAAAAAAGGTGATACTATTTCCGCTATTGCTAAGAAATATAACATTGAACAAAATGCTATTTTAAATTTTAATCAGTTGGTTAATAATGATCAATTATCAATTGGCCAAGTTTTAATTGTGCCAGGTGGTGAAATTAAACAAATTTACCGTAGAACAACAAGTGGTTTTGCATCAGTCTTTAAACCATCTTCATCACAAAAAAAAGCTCACGGTTTTATTTGGCCAACTGTGTCACGTCGTATTACTCAATATTATCATTGGCGTCATCATGCCCTTGATATTGGTGGTAAAACTGGTTCACCACTTTATGCTTCAATGTCTGGAAAAATTACAAAAGCTGGCTGGGGACGCGGTTATGGTTATCATGTTGTTATTGATCATGGTGGTGGCAAAAAAACTCTTTACGCTCATATGTCAAAAATTTATGTTCAACGCGGAGATCAAGTTACACAAGGATCCGTTATTGGCGCTTTAGGTTCAACTGGATGGTCAACTGGCCCGCATTTACATTTTGAAATTACAATTAATGGAACCAAAGTAAATCCATTGAGTTATCTTTAAATGGTAGTCATCCTGAGCGACCTTTAGGATCGTTAGGAGCCCAAGGATCTTATTGTAAAATTTCCAATTTCCAAGATACGATTTCCAAATAAATTTCAAATTCCAAAATAAAAAATCCGCAGTGAAAATCTACTGCGGATTTTGTTTTGACGCGTTAAAAATCTTTTCAGAAAATAGTTTCTGTGACTAATTCTGCAGATTCATTGCAATCTTTTATAAATTTCTGAGCAACTCCTGGTCGCACATCTTCATCTAGCTCCGCAATATTTTTTGCAGTAAACTTTAGTTTAACGCGCAACAATTCGTGTTTTTTATTTTTTTGCAAAAATCCTCCTTGTTATGTGTTGTGAATTATTTTACCTAACTTTATACTTTATTCACAATATAGTCAAATTTATCTGTCGCCAGATAGGAACGATCGTTCCTATCTGGCGACAAAATTATTTTGTTTTTTAATAAAATTATATAACTTTCTTAGCAATAATAAACTTTACAAATTGACTTAAATCACATTTATGAACTAAATGTCTGATTAATTTAAAAGATTGTTCTCTATTGGTTTGAAAAACACTATTTTGAAGATAATCAAAACCTAAACCATAAAGCGATTTTCTAAAAAGGTTTCTTGCTCTTTTTAATCTTTCTGGTACATCAAAAATAACTATATAAATTTCATTACTTTTTTTCTTTTTAGAACGCTTCATTTCCAGAGGATAAGAAATTAATTTTAACCAACCTTTTTTAGTTAACATTAATCTTTTTTTCTTGTCTTCTATTATAAGATCACTTTTTTTTAATTTAGTAATCATTTGACTAATTCTTCTTTTTTCTTTTATTTCTTCTCTTTTTTCTTCATTTTTCACTTGTCTACTTTTATAAAGGTCAAACAAATTAGGTCTATAAATATATTCTCTAAAATCAATCAATCCGCCAACTGCTCCGCCTATTATTTGTAAAACTTCTTTGGTTAACGAAGGTTTAAAAAGCTCTTTTTTATTATTATTTTTTGTTTTCATAAACTTTTTTAGTGTAGCGTAATAGGAACGATCGTTCCTATTACGCTACAATATTTTAATTAAAATATTAATAATGTCTAATAAAACTAATTTCATTCCACAACTCTAAAAACTTCTTCCAAACTAGTTATGCCTTGCATTGCTTTTAAAATTCCATCTTGTGCCATTGTAATCATTCCATTTTTTTGTGCAAGCTCACGAATCTTATATTCTGAAACTTCATTAGATAAAATTATTTCTTCAATTTCTTTATTCATTTCAAACATTTCAAACACCCCAATCCGTCCACTATAACCTAATTTATTGCAATCTTCACAACCAACTGCTTCAAAAAAATTAATTTTAGACAAATCTTCTTTTCCCTTAATTTCTAAATTTCTTAATTTCTCATCTTTTTGCAAATCTATATTTGATATAATTGACCACACCTTATCTTTAGTACTATCATTAAGTTCCAATCTTCTTTTACATTTTTCACATAATTTACGAACTAGCCGTTGAGCAATAATTAAATCTAAAGCTGGAGCTAATAAATATGGTTTAGCTCCCATTGCTAAAAATCTTGGAATTGCTCCAGCTGCATCATTAGTGTGCAAAGTTGATAAAACTAAGTGACCAGTTAAAGCCGCATTTAATGCAATGTCCACAGTTTCTAAATCACGAATTTCTCCTACTAATATAACATCAGGATCTTGTCTTACAATAGATCGCAAACCTTTGGAAAAAGTATATTCTTTACTCTCATTAACTTGTGACTGATTAACTCCTTTAACTTCATATTCAATTGGGTCTTCAATTGTAATTATTTTTGTTTCAGCATCATTTAATTTATTTAAAACTCCATATAAGGTTGTTGTTTTGCCAGAGCCAGTTGGTCCAGTTGTAATAATCATTCCATTTGGGCGCTTTATTTGTTTCTTTAACATTTCAAATGCTTTTTGATTTAATCCCAAATCTTCCATTTTTAAATCTGTCATTTTAGATAATAACAAACGCATTACAACTGACTCTCCATAAGCTGTTGGTAATGTTGAAATACGGACATCAACTTTATCATCAGCCATTGCTATTGAAAATCGCCCATCTTGTGGTTTAGACTCTATATTTAATTTTAAACCAGATAAAAGCTTTAACCTAGAAATTAAATTTTGCCAAACTGATTTTTCCAAAACAGCAGCTGTATGTAAAACACCATCAATTCTATAACGCAATTTTATTCCATCCATTTCAGCTTCAATATGAATATCAGATGAATTGGTTTTTAATCCAGCAGCAACCACAACAGAGACTAATTCAGTGGTTGAAGCTTGAGAAATTAGGTTTGAAACTTCTTCTAAAGAATTTAGTTTATTAGAAAATTTTTCTAAATCACTTGATCCAACTTCAATTTTATTCGTAGTTTTTTTAATTTTCGGCACAGCTTCATATTGTTTTAATACTTCAGCAAAACTATTTTCAGAAGTTAAAAACATTTCAACTGGAATTTTTAAAATTTCTGAAAACTCTTTTTGTAAAGTTGAAATTTCTTCAACGCTATTTTTTAAAGTAGCTAATCGCGCTGTTTTGTGAGGAGCATAATAAAAACAAATTACTTGTTTTTCTTTAACTTGTTCTAGAGGAATTCGTTGCAAAACATCAGCTGGAACAGGAATACCTTTTAAATCAATAAAATCAAATCCCATTTGCTGAGCTTTAGTTTTTAAATCTTCATCTATTTCTTTTTGTTGTAATTCTTTCATTTTAGCATCCAAAGCTTGCCCTGTATTTAATGAGTTTAAATGTTTATTTTCCAAACGACTTGCCATTCCACTTGTTTGTTGACTAACTATCTCGCTTTCACTTAATTTATTTTCTTCATTAATAAAATTATCAGCATTATCTGCACTGCTATTGCTTTGTTTGTTTTCTGAAATTAAATCATTTATGTTTTTCATACTATAATTTTACATTATTTTGTAAAATAGGTAAAATAAAAAGAATTACGAATTAATTACGTAATTCTTTTTTTATTATTTTATTTTATTTATTCTTCAACTATTTCAACATTCTTTTTTCTCATTACTAACCCACTAATAAATCTAGTGATTTTAGAATAAACTTGACTAGAATTTAATTTATCAAACAATAATACCCAGCAAGTCATCTGATAAGTTGAAAGCATTGCGCCAATCCAGAAAAGAATTAAAATCAAAGTTATAAAAACAATAATTGTGGCAATCATCATAAAGCCTTGAATTTGAATAGCATAAATTAAATACAGTAAAAGAGAAAGCGGAATAGCTAAAACAATTGCAACAACTATCATTGCTAAACCAGCTAAAATACTTACAAAGAAAAGCAAAATTGCCATTTCAATTGAAACAACCCAATTTTTAATAAATAATTTCCAAGCACTTTTTAATGATTGCGCAACTTTTTCTTTTTGCAAAACTACAAAAATAATTGCATATTTTATTATAAAAGAAATAATTACTGCTAATGGAATTAAGATAACAAAAGATAATAATACAAATAAAAATTGAGTAGTTGAACTTGTTGATTTTAAATATAGCCAAGCCAATGGTGCTCCCAAAACAAACATCAGACCAACTATAATTAATTTTCCAATTATATTTAAACCTAAAACTTGCCAAAAATTTTGCCTGCCAGCTTTAAAACAAGTGCTAAAATTAGATATTTGTTTATGATATTCTTTATCAGCTCCAAAAATTAAACCAGCTTGTGAAGTAATTGCTAACCATAAAACAAAAATAAAAAGAGCTAATAAAAGCAATAATAACACTAAAACATTTGCATTAAAATTAGCAAACATTTCTGTTAAACGACTAAAAAAAGTACCTGTTAAACCACTAGCATACAAATCTTTTAAACCAAGCAATGAATCTGATTGTTCATTAACACTAGAAAAATTATTAATTAATAAATTAACTTCACTGCTATTAGCAGCTAAAGCAGCAAAAAAACCAAAAAACCAAAGATATTTGGCTCGCCATAAAATTTGTAAAGCGATTTTTAAAATAGGACGATAGATGGGGATCATATGATTGTAATTTAATTATTTCACAATATTTTCAAACTCTTCTTTTTCAAGTGTTTCTGTTTCCAATAACTTATCCACCACTCTTTTTAACTTATCTTTCTCTTTAATAATTATACCACAAGCAACATCATATGCGCTAGCAATTAAAGCTGAAACTTCTTCATCAATTAATTCAGCTACTTTTTCTGAATAATCTTTTTGCTCTGAAATTTCTCTTCCTAAAAACACAAGCTCTTCTTTTTCACCAAAAGTGCGTGGACCCATTTTTTCACTCATGCCATATTCAGTAACTAATTTTCGCGCCATTTTAGTAGCACGCCGTAAATCAGAAGTTGCGCCAGTTGTAACTTCACCAAAAATCTTTTTTTCAGTTGCATGGCCAGCCAACAAAACTGCCATTTCTGATAAAAAGTAAGATTTAGAATACATATGAACATCCTTTTCTGGAACTTTTAAAGTATAACCACCAGCTTGTCCACGGGCAATAATTGAAACTTTTTGAACTGGATCTGAATGTTCTGATTCATGAGCAACTAATGCATGACCAGCCTCATGATAAGCAGTAATTTCTTTTTCCTTGTCTGACAAAACACGGGACTTGCGTTCTGGTCCTAATAAAACTTTTTCAATGCTTTCTAAAATCTCTGGCATTTTAATTTTTTTTCTACTGTTTTTAGCAGTTAAAATTGCTGCTTCATTCATCAAGTTTGCTAAATCAGCTCCTGAAAAACCTGATGCTCGTTCAGCAACCTTTTTTAAATCAATTTCTTTAGATAATGGCTTATTATTTGCATGAATTTTTAAAATTTCAATCCGTTCATTTAAGTCTGGCAGATTTAATGTAACCCTACGATCAAATCGTCCGGGTCGCAAAAGAGCTGCGTCTAAAACATCTGGACGATTTGTGGCAGATAAAACAATAACTCCTGAATTTGGTTCAAATCCATCCATTTCAACTAAAATTTGATTTAAAGTTTGTTCGCGTTCATCATGTGAGCCACCCAAACCTGCTCCTCTTTGACGACCAATAGCATCAAGCTCATCAATAAAAACAATACAAGGAGCATTTTTCTTTGCTTTTTGAAATAATGCACGAACTCTTGATGCTCCAACACCAACAAACATTTCTACAAATTCTGAACCAGATACATGAAAAAATGGTACACTAGCTTCGCCTGACACAGCACGCGCCATTAAAGTTTTACCTGTTCCTGGAGGTCCGATTAATAAAACACCTTTAGGAATTTTTGCTCCTACTTCACTATATTTTTTAGGATTTTTTAAAAAATCTACTACCTCAATTAATTCATCTTTTGCTTCTTTGGCTCCAGCTACACTAGAAAAAGTTACTTTTTCTTTTTTCTCGCCTTTTTTATTACTGTCAGTTGTATTGTTTTGACCAAAACCCATTGCGCGATTATTCATATTTTTTGCTTGTCTAGAAATTAAGAAAATAAAACCAAAAATAAATAAAATTGGAATCATAAAAGGCAATAAAGCTGCAACCCAATATTCAAAACCTGATTTCCCTTGAACTTTAATATTAATTTGACTAGATTTTTCAACTGCAACACTATAATTATCTAACAAAGTTGAAAAAGATTCAGTTGATTCTTTAAAAGATTTTAATTGTTGTCCATCTCGTAGTAAAACTTCTAATTCATCGCCTTTAACTATAATTTCAGCTACTTGTTCATTATTAATTTTTTCAATTACTTGACCAATTCCAACTTCTTGTATTTTATCTTTTTCAGGTTCATCATATAACGAAAACATCCCAGCCATTATAATAAAGACTAGGAGGATTATAAATAAGTTTTTAAAAATGTTTTTCATAAATTTATTATACACTAAACTTTCACCCCCTTCAACGACAGCCCCATTCTATGGTCTTCTGGTTCAATTGATAAAATAATAAATTCATATTCTTTACCAACTTTAACAATATCTTCAGTTTTATTAATTTTATCTTCTGATAATTCTGAAATATGAACCAAACCAGAAATATCTTTATCTAATTCTACAAAAGCGCCAAATTTATCATATTTTAAAACTTTTCCTTTAACAGTTTGTCCAACTTCATATTTTTCAACAGCTTTTTTCCAAGGATCTTCCAACATTTTTTTAGCTGACAATGTAACTCTATCATTTTCAATGCCAATAATCTGCGCTTTTAATTTATCACCAACTTTAAATATATCTCTTGGATGCTCAATTCTTTGCCAAGCTAATTCTGAAATATGCACCAAACCTTCTAACCCAGAGTTCTCGGGGCCAAATTCAACAAACACACCAAAATCAACAATACCATTTACAGTTGCATCTACAACATCACCAATTTTATACTTATCTAATTCTTGCTTTTTGTTTTCTGCATAAACTTCTTTTTCTGAAAAAATAACTTTATCATCAGCTTCATTTAAATCAATTAATTTAGCTTTTAATTTTTTATTAACCAATGATCTTAATTTTTCTAAAATCTTGCCTTTATTGCCACCGTCTACTCTTGGATAATTATCTTTACTTAGTTGTGAAACAGGCATAAAACCATTTACATTATTTAAACTTACCATTAATCCACCTTTATTAGCTTCAATTACTTTAATCTCAACTATTTTTCCTGTTTCTTTTAATTCTTGTAATGTATGCCAAGCTTTTTGATGTCCAGCTGAACGAAAAGATAATTCTAAAATACCTTTTTCATTTTCTAGCTCAAGAACTGTAGCAGTAACTTCATCGCCTTTTTTAAGTTTAGATAACTCACCTGATTCATCTTTTAATTCTTTTCCACGAACCAAACCACTAATTACACCATTAATATCTAAATAAACTTCTTTACCCATTGAGATAATTGTGCCTTTAACCAAATCATTAACTTTAGGCATTTCAAATGCGTTTTTTTCATCAAGCAAAGTTTCCATTAAATTGTTGTTGTTTTCTTCTGACATATAATACAAAAAGATAGCCCTTTTCAGGAAACTACCATTTACCTAGTTAAATATATAGCACTAGGCAAATTTAGGTTAATTATTAGATATATAAAATTTAGCAAATTTGCTAATTTATGTCAACTTTTTGCTTTAGCTTTTTTTTGCAAATCTGGAACTTGATCAGTTTCATCAACAATTTCCATTTTAATTATTTCTTCAATCACATCTTCCAAAGAAACAACACCTTCCAAACCATGAAATTTATTTTTAACAAGAGCTATATGAATTTTAGATTTAATAAATTTATTTAACAACTGATCTAATTTTTGTTGTTTTAAAACTGTTAAAATTTTCTCTTTTTTAAAAATTTCTTTAACTTTTGTATTAACTTTAATATTTATCAAATCTTTGGCATATAAAACACCAACAATATTATCAGTAAAATTTTTATAAACAGGTATTCTGGTAAAACCTTCTTGTTTAATTTGGTTTAATGTTTTTTTATCTAAAACTGAATTTATTTCTAATACATAAACAACAGTACGAGGCGTCATTATTTGCTCAACATTCTTATCAGAAAATGATAATGCTCCTTCAATTATTCTTTCTTCATCAGCATCAATTGCGCTATCTTTTGAACCACCGTGCTCTTTAACAATTTTTATTAATTCTTTTTTTGAATAAATAGTTGCCATTTCTTCACCCAAAACTTTATCCAAAATAAAAGATATTGGCCAACAAATTGGAAATAAAATAAAAATAAAAATTTTGACCACCCAAGCAGTTTTAGCTCCAACTTGTAAAGCAAATCTAGCAAAAGTTGCTTGCGGAATAATTTCTCCAAATATAACAATTAATCCTGTTGCCATAAGTCCTGCTACCACTCCACTTGCAATATTTCCAAGAAAAATTGCTAAAGTAGAATTAATAGCAACATTGCCTAGTAATAAAGTGCACAAAAGAAGATTGCCTCTTTTTCTCACAGCATAAACTTTTTTAGCTTCTTTATTTCCAAGAGAAATCTTTCTTTTTAATTCATTTTTGTCTAAACTTAATAAACCAAGAGTTAATCCTGAAAATAAACCAGATAATAATACTAATATAATTACGATAAAATAGTCCATATGATTTGTAATTTAATTGTTTATTTATTATATTATACTTTAATTAATTTGTAAATTTTTACTCTTGTGTTTTTAGTCAAATTTTGTTAATATTAATATGTATGCAACGCCCATTACTTGACAAAACACATATAAAAAACATACCTCAAACAATACCAACAAAAAAAGCTATTGAACTACTTTTGGGCACAATGGGAGATCGTAAAACACGCATAGGCCCACAACGCAGACGTAGAATAGGACTTGTTAAATCTTTTAAAAATAATTCATCTATTCAAAATGAATCTTATTCTAAAAAAATAACTCGCAGTCTTGGTCGTAGTGGCAGTTTAACAAAAAAAGAATTTTTAAAATTAATTGACGAAGTTAAAGGAAGGCAAGGTTTTGAAGTTACATTTACTGGACGCAAGGATTTTAGAAAACAAATTTCTGAATTAGGACAAGATAAAAAAACAAAACCTGAAACTCAAACAGAAATTGAAACAAAAATTGAAGCTAAAAAAACAGAAATAAAAAAACCTGCAATAAAAAAATCAACGCCTAATCAAAATTCTGAATTTATTCAAAATCAATTACAAAACAGAAATGCAACAACTTCTATTTCTCATGTTTCAAATTCAACACCTAATATAAAATTACAACCTAATATTAAATTACCTAAATAAAATTTATGAATATAAACTGGTTTGGACAATCATTTTTCAAAATCACAACAAAAAACTCATCTGGAGAAGATGTTGTTATTGCTATTGACCCATTTGATAAATCTTATGGTTTAAAAGTGCCAACAAAATTTGGCGCAGATATTGTTTTAATTTCTCATGATCATAAAGATCATAGTAATATAAATGCAGTTAAAGGCACTAATTTATCACCAGAACCTTTTGTTATTTCCGGTCCAGGAGAATATGAAATTAAAGGAGTAATGATTTATGGAATTCCAGCTTTTCATGATGACAAACAAGGCGAAGATCGTGGAGAAATAACAATGTTTTTAATTGAAACAGAAGGAGTTTGGTTAGCGCATTTAAGCGATTTAGGACAAAAATCTTTAGAAAATGGTCAGTTAGAACAATTACAATCAGTTGATGTTTTAATGATTCCAGTTGGCGGAACATTTACTATTGATGCCAAAGAAGCTTCAAAAATAATTTCGCAAGTTGAACCAAGAGTTATTATCCCAATGCACTATAATCTGCCTGGACTTAAATTAGATCTTGATAGTGTAGATAAATTTATTAAAGAAGAAGGAATAAATCCAGAAGAAGTTGAAGGTAAATTAAAAATTACTAAAAAAGACTTGCCAAATGAAGATACTAAACTTTTTATTTTAAAAAGTTAATTCCTAAATTACAAATTACAATTTCTAATAAATTTCTAAATTAATAATTTTTTAAATTGGGCATTAGACATTCTTAATTTCATTGGAAATTAGAAATTATAATTTAGAAATTGAATAATATTATGTTCAATAAATCTAAACAAAACATACAAATATACATTATATTCGCCTTAATTATCCTAGTGATCCTGGGCTTTTGGTATTATAGTTTAAAAATAAATTTAAAAAATGGTTTAAACACAGAAAATAATCGCTCTGGTTTTACTTTATCAGAATTAAAACAAGAAATTTCTGACATTCTTTCAAAATCTCCGTTAACAAATAAACAAGAAATAAAAAAAGATAATATAAATAAAGACGAGCAATTAGATAAACTGGCTGATGAGTTAGTTGATAAATTAAAAAATAAATAAATTTGACAACTGTAATACAATTGTATTACAATATAAATATATAAATTAATCTAAAAAATATGCGTCAAGTTTTAAGCGTTTCTCTTCCAGAAAAAACAATTCAAACAGTTAAAGAAAAAACCAAAACTAGAGGATTTGGAAATGTTAGTAATTATATTAAGCATCTTATCAAACTGGATGAAGAAGATGATTGGATTTCAGAAGAAGAACTATTAAAAATAGTAGAAGAAAGCCGTAAAGAATATAAAAAAGGCAAAACAATCAAAGCCAATTCAATGGCTGACCTTTTAGTATGATAATAAAAAACATTGAATACTCAAAACGTTTTTTCAAAGATTTAAATAAATTACCTGAACAAATTGTAAAAATAGCACTTAGAAAAGAACAACTATTTAAATATAATCCATTACATCCATCCCTAAGATTACACTCATTAAAAGGCAATTTAAAAGGAACATGGTCACTATCTGTAACTGATAATTATCGAATAATTTTTGACAGATCGCCAAATGGTGATATTATTTTTTTAACAATTGGAAAACATGATATTTATAAATATTTATAATCCTTATGCCAAAAAAAATAACTAAAAAAAAGACTAGCCAAGCAAGCTCCGAGCAGGGGCTTGGAGCCAACATTGATAAACCAACAGGTGGCATTGTTAAAGATCGTGCAATTTCTGAAGAAATGCGCGAGTCATATTTAGATTATGCAATGAGTGTAATTGTCTCGCGCGCTTTACCTGATGTTCGTGATGGTTTAAAACCAGTTCATCGCAGAATTCTGTATGCAATGTGGAATATGGGCTTAAAATCATCTGCTAAATTTAGAAAATCAGCTGCAGTAGTTGGTGAGGTTTTAGGTAAATATCATCCTCATGGCGATCAAGCTGTTTATGAATCAATGGTTAGAATGGCTCAAGACTTTTCAATGCGTTATCAACTAGTTTGGGGGCAAGGCAATTTTGGTTCAATGGATGGCGATTCTGCGGCTGCTCAAAGATATACTGAAGCTAAATTAAAAAAAATATCAGACGAGTTGTTGTTTGATATAGATAAAAATACAGTTGATTTTTCTCCTAATTATGATGGCAGTCATCAAGAGCCAAAAGTTTTGCCAGCTAAATTGCCTACTCTACTTCTAAACGGTACAATGGGAATTGCTGTTGGCATGTCAACAAACATACCGCCACATAATTTAACAGAATTAATTAATGGAATTATTCATTTAATTGACAATCCTAATGCAACAATAGATGATTTATTTCAATTTATTTTAGGTCCTGATTTTCCAACTGGAGGGATAATTTATAATAAAGCAGATATTAAACAAGCATACGCAACTGGAAAAGGCGGTGTTATTTTGCGCGCTAAAACTAATATTGAAGAAGTTAAAAAAGGATTTCAAATTATTATTTCTGAAATTCCATATCAAATGAATAAGGCGTCTTTATTAGAAAAAATCGCTAGCTTAGTTAAAGATAAAAAAATTGAAGGAATCCGAGATTTACGAGATGAATCAAACAAAGACGGTGTGCGAGTTGTTGTTGAATTAAAAAAAGATTCATATCCTAAAAAGATTTTAAATCAACTTTTTTCACAAACTGGATTACAAACTACATTTCATTTTAATATTTTAGCTTTAATTGATGGCATTCAACCACGCGTTTTAACTTTAAAAATGGTTTTGGAAGAATATATTAAACACAGACAAAATGTAGTTACTCGTAGAACTCAATTTGAATTAGACAAAGCTAAAGACAGAGCGCATATATTGGAAGGCTTAATGCTTGCTTTAAATAAAATTGATGCCGTAATTAAAACAATTAAAGCATCTAAAGACAGGAGTGAAGCTAAGATAAAATTAATTAAAAAATTTAAACTAAGCGAAAAACAAACTGAGGCTATTTTAGAAATGAAACTTTCACAATTAGCTAATCTTGAAAGATTAAAAATAGAAACAGAATTAAAAGAAAAGAAAAAATTAATTCAAAAACTAACTGAGTTGCTAAAAAGTCCTAAAAAAATTCTAAAAATAATTAAAGATGAATTAGAAGAAATTAAAGAAAAATTTGGAGATGAGCGTAAAACAAAAATTATTTCACATGCTGTCAATTCATTTAATCAAGAAGACTTAATTCCTGATGAATCTGCTATTGTTGTAGTTACCCGTGATGGATATATTAAACGATTGCCGCCTGAAACATTTAAAACTCAAAGCCGTGGCGGAAAAGGTGTAATTGGATTAACTACTAAGGAAGAAGATGTGGTTGAACATTTATTCACCACAACAACTCATGAAGATTTATTATTCTTTACAACAAAAGGCCGTGTATTTCAACTTAAAGCATATGAAATTCCTGTAGCCTCCCGCACAGCCAAAGGCCAATCAATTGTAAATTTTTTACAACTTGCTCCTCAAGAAAAAGTTTCAGCTGTTTTACAATTACCTAAAAAACATGAATTTAAATATTTAACAATGGTCACGCGAAATGGAACTATTAAAAAATGTAAATTAGAAAATTTTAAAAATATTCGCCGTTCAGGTTTAATTGCACTTAAACTTAAAGGAGAAGATTTATTAGAATGGGTTAAGCCAGTTAGTGAAAAAGAAGAAATTATAATCATTAGCGCATCTGGCAAATCAATTCGTTTTAAAGAAAAAGATATTCGTTGCATGGGAAGAAGCGCTGCTGGTGTAAGAGGAATTAGATTAAAATCTGATGATGTAGTTGTTGGAATGAGTATTATTACCGAAGAAAAGAAAAAAGCTGGTACTAAAGTTTTAATTGTAACAGCTAATGGTTTTGGAAAGATGACTGATATTAAACAATATCGCTTACAATCCCGTGGTGGTTCAGGAACTAAAACTGCAAAAGTTACAACCAAAAACGGTAAGTTAGTCTGGGCTTATGTTTGTATTCCAGATAAACTGCCCGAAATAGTTTCTGGTGATTTGCTAATTATTTCTGACAAAGGACAAGTCATACGATTGCCTTTAAAATCAGTTCCATCAACTGGCCGTGATACTCAAGGCGTGCGCCTAATGCGCTTTAAAGAAAACGCAGACAGCGTAGCCTCCGTGACTTTGGTTTAGATTCTGTGGATAGATCTTAGTTTATCTGTCTCTGGCGAAACTTATCCAAATAAAAAATCCTGCTATATGAATAGCAAGATTTAAAATTTTAGTAAATTTTCCTATTTAATTCTTTGATTTTTTTTCTCAAACTTTCTCTTGTTGCAAGAGCTACTCCTATTAAAAGCAAGGGGATGCCTACAGCAACTAAAGTTAATACTAGTTCAATATGAACTATTGCAAAAACTTCATTACCTAGTTTTGCTACAACATTAGCAAGAACCATCAAAAGTATGCCGAGAAAAAAAGGAAACCGATAATCAATCTGTCGCATTTTTGTCCTCCTTAATTTATTGAAACGCCTTCCCTAATTTTACTTTGGGAGTTTCTTCTTCTCTGCTTACTTCTTTTTCTTTTTTCTTTTCTTCCTCTTCAGCACTTTGCTGAAACGCCTTCCCTAATTTTACTTCTGATGGCGTGACCTGCATCCCTGTTTGTTCATAAGAATTTTGCTCAAGCGCCTTGTCACCTAGCTTTTTTAAATGTTCAAGGTCTTTTCGGGTTTTTTCAATGTTTTTCATAATTTTTTCTCCTTTTGTTAGTTAAAAAATAGATAAATTTAGTCTAACAAAAATTATCTTTTTTGTCAACAATAAGTGAATCATTTAATATTTTTTGCAATTTTTATATCTTTAATTTTATACATCCTATTTGCATAAATTGCCTTCATTATCTTATTTGTCACATAACCAACAAATGCTAAAGCAAAGAAATAACCCGCGCCAAACCAAGTAAACTCTGGTTTTTGCTCAGTAAATAACCCTATTAAAGTTGCGCCTACCCCCATTGAAGTAATTATAGCAAGATTAGTAACTGAACGCTCTGTACTTTTGGCTTGAATATCCGAAAACAAAGTTACAGCTGAATTAACATAATTTTTAGTCATTCTCCAAAGTTCTTTTATATAACTCAATGTATCAGATAAAGTTTCATATTTAAATTGTAAAACATCTGTAAAATTAGATAATTCTTTATTGTTTTTTATAATTGATCCCCGTGTATTAATATAAATGCCCATCTGATTTATTCTAGCTTCTATTAAATTTATTGTTTTGCTGTAACTTTCTATTTTGTCTTTGAGTGTTTCTACATTTTTGCCTTTAATCTTGCCCTTTTCTTTTACTTCGGCAATTTTTTCCCAAATGGTTCTATGCAAATTAACATACCTATGCATTTGTCCTTTAAATTCCCTAAAGAAAATTTGCTCTTGAACAAATTTTTCAATATTGGCTAGTTCTTCGTCAGTATCATTTATAATATACAATTTATTACCTCTATAAATTTCAAATGTATTAGTTTTTATTTCAAAATATTTTTCTTGCTTAAAATCCTTTAATATCTTTTCAATACTTTTTTTATCAGCTTTATCAAGAATTACAAAATAAGGATAAACGGTTTTAATGTTTGCTAATTCTTTTGGTATTGGCGCTCCTAAACTAAAAATATAACTTAACCCCGGAGAAAGCAATTTTTCGTAATAAAATGTTAATTCCTCAATATTTTGTTTTATTGTTGAGTCAGGTTTTTTACCTAAAATAATTAAGCCATCTTCATATATTTTAACTTCAATCCCAGTTTGACTAATCATTTGGATGTATTCAAAACTTTCTATTTTCATCTCAAGAGATTGAGTTTTTAACTTATTTTGAAGTTCTTTAAGTTTCTTTTTACTTAAATCCAGCGGAGAATCTGCTTATTTTAAAAAATCATAAATTTCAGACAAATGAAGTGTTGTCCTTTGAAACCAACTGCCAATGTATATTTTTTGTATGTGCATAAGTTTATTATAACATAATTCACATTAATTATGTAATTAAATCATTAATCTCATTTAAAATATCTTCTGGAATAGGAATTTTATCTTGAATTTGGCTTACTCCTGGATACCGCCATGCTGTAATTATTTTTTTCTTATTATTATTAGACACCAAATACATCATCCAAATTTCTGTTTTGCTTTTATTTCCAATAGTTTGCATACAAGCCACGCATCCTGGAGCAACAGCTTCTTGACATCTATCTGGATTACGCAATACCCGTATTACTCTTTGCGAACTTAAACCATAAAATTTCATTTTTTCAATTGAATGTTTTGTCCAAGAAATTTTATTTGTATTTTTAGGTTCTTTAAATTGCATATTAAAATAAAAAATCTTTCATCCTCTCATACAAATCTTTAGTTGCAACAACATCTCTCATACAATATTCAGCTATTTTTTTATATTCTTTATTTTTAAATAAATTATTTACTTCAAGTCCTGAAACACCTTCATCTTTTGGATTTTTTATTCCAAATGTTTGGCACAAACTTTCCAAAGAAAGTTTTCTAAATGCTCCATAAAAACTTAATTGATCCATTATATCTAAATGTTCTTTTGTTGAATAGCGATAAGGCATTAAATTTTTTGTTGGTTTTAAATTATGATAAATTGAGCGGATAATAATAAAAGGGCAATCAAAGCCTCTTCCATTAAAAGAAATTATTTGTTCAAAAAATCTAATATCTTGCCAAAAACTTTCTAAAATTCCTTTTTCATCTTTAACAATATATTCTATATTATTTTTTGTATAATTTTCTATATTATTTTTTGGTGCTTGAAAATATACTTTGCCTTGCCCTGAATCTGAATTTAACATTGCAATAGCAACTACTTCTCCGCTAATTGGCAATAAACCAGTGCGTGATAAAATATCCTCACGCTCTTTTTCATCTTTAGCGTTTTTAATTAAATATTCTTTTATTATTGGATCAAGTTCATCTTTTTCTTGACCACAAGTTTCAATATCAAATATTAATTTAGGCATATTTTTAAGGTAGTCATCCTGAGCGACCTTTAGGATTTTAGGAGCCGAAGGATCTGGTTGAATATTGCTTAGCTTAATTTAATTTAATCTTATCTAATTTATCTAATCTTGACAAGTTCAAATAAATTATTTCTATTTCAAACATAGACTCTTAACTCACGGCCGTGAGTTAATGACAAGTAATTTATTAGTAATTTATATTAGGCCAAACCTTTCCTTTAGTTTATCCTCACTACTGATTTTATCAGCCTCAATATACTGAAACCAATCACCTTCTCTAAATCCTGGTATAATATCATACAAATAATTTAATACATCATAAGGGAATACCCAAACACTTTTTTGTAATTGATAGAATCCTATATCTATTAAGCTTTTTCTTAAATTATCTCTAAATTTTCTTTTTGTTTCTGGTATATCAAATATTAGGATGCGCCATTTTTTGTCCCATTTAGCTTTATCAATTTTATTTTTAATAATTATTTTTGAAACTTCTTGCTTGCCTTTTTTAGTTAAATCACATCTTTTTTTACTTTTATTGTATTTAATATATTTACCTCTTTCCAAGTTACGATAAGCATAATAAGGTATACCGCCAATTGATTGTTTAATATAACCATAAGGATTAATTAAATAAAAAATCAACCCTTCATTTTCATCAATAAAATTTTTTAAAAATTCTATTGTTTTTTGACCTAATTTTCTTGTTTTCATATATAGACTTTTATCTCACGATCGTGAGTTAATGATAGCAAATTAAATTTAAAAAAGCAAAAAAATATGATAATAAAAAAATTTGACAAAACTTTACTGGGGGGGGGTAGAATTAAGATATTGATTAAGGGAGTTGTGGATAAAATAAAATATTAAAATAATTAAAATTTTAAACTTTTTTAAAATTAAGGAGAAAAATTATGGAAAAAACACCAGATACAAATCCAGCTCACGAAGAGTTTGATTTAGAAATTGAAAATGAAGAAGAACTTGAGGAAGCTAAACAAGAAGCTGGAGTTAAAGAAAAAACAGAAAACAATCCGTTAAAAAAAAGAATGAAAAAGAGTCAGCGAGGAGAAGGTTTTGTTATTTGTGAAAAACAAGGGAAGTTTGATTATTGGGATGGGGTAAAAGAAAAAATCCAGAAGTTTGCAGATGAGCACAAATGGAATGTTGATAGGTATAAGGAAGAATATGGAGATATAAAAACTTTTGATAATGAAGCGATCTTATCATCTGTAGAAGAAATTAATAAGAATGAGCAACAAAATTCACGAAAAGCTGGCATAATTAGCTTTAATCTTTCAAGGTTTTCATTTGGTGAACAAGAAAAAGGGATGGAACAATTAAAAAAAATGCAACAAAATGATATACAAGAGATTGGAGTTGTGTTTCTTGAATGCGGTCATTTAGATTGTTATGGGCGTTGCGAAGGACCGTTTTTTGAAGCTTATAAAATGATTGATGATATTGCACAAAAGAATCCAGACATTAATTTCAGCTATATTGAGGACATCTATGCAAATAAAGAAGAAATTAAAAAATTGTTTTTAGAAGATTTGAAGGAAAAGATCCCACAAAAAGATTTGGTTGAAAATATTGCAGAGAAAACAGGAAAGGAAAAAGAAGAAATTGTAGAATTATTGAAGAAATTTTTTTACAAATGTATTTTGTATAAAGATCAGTTGTCAGACAGAGAGAGGGATGCTTATAAAAAAATTCTAACTGCTAATAATTTTAATGGGGTAGAGCAGGACGATAAAGAACTTTTGTTTTTGTTTTTAATAAAATTTTTAAATAAAGAGATTGATTATAAAATTTTTATTAATAAATTAATAGAAATTGATTATGAAATGTCGCAGGATTTTCTTAAAAAATTAATTAAGAAAAATTAAGAGTTAATTTTTAAATAAATTACAAAACCTCGATTGCTCGAGGTTTTTATTTTGGTTCTTTCTTGGCAAATGCCAGGCACTTGCCAAAAAAATGTTGTGGTTGGAAATAAGTATTTAAACACCCATTTAAATAGGTATATTATTTTTTTGATTAAAAAGGACAGGTCTAAGACCTGTCCCTACAGAACGAGGCAATGCCTCGTTCCTACAATTAAAAATTTCGAATAGTGGTAATACAACGGGATCCCATCGCCTTGACCCAATCCTAAAAAATCCTATCAAGACTCGGGATGACAATCTTCACCCTTTATACCCTGTGCCTGCTGGGATTAATTTGCCGATTATTACATTTTCCTTTAACCCACGAAGTTGATCAACTTTACCAGTTACAGCAGCGTCAATTAAAATTCTTGCAGTTTCTTGAAATGAAGCAGCTGATAAAAACGAAGAAGTTGAAAGCGAAGCTTTTGTTATTCCAAGTAAAACTTTGTTTCCTTTAGCTGTCATTTGTTTAGCTTCAGATAATTTTGTATTTATTTCATTAAATTCAGATAATTCCACAATTTCACCTGGCGAAAAATTAGAATCACCTGGCTCATCAATCATTACTCTAGAAAACATTTGTCTAGCAATAATTTCTACATGTTTGTCATTTAATTTCTGACCTTGGGAAGAATAAATATACTGAATTTCTTTTAAAACATATTTCTGCGCTGCTAATTGTCCACGCAAATTATATAAATCATGTAAATCTAAGGCTCCATCAGTTAATTGCTGTCCTTGCTCAACATTATCTTTATCATTTACCCAAATATTCATATCACTAACTGCTGGTAATTCTTTTTCAGTTAATTTTTTACTTTCAATTAAGACAACCCATTCATCGTCATTGCTTTTATCTAATTTAACTTTACCATTAAAATTAGCTTTTTCTTCTTTATTTTTAGTTTGCAAAATTAAATCATTTTTCTTAACTTTATCTTTATCTTTAATTTCTAATCCAGAAACATCTTTTTTGCTTACAAAAATCTCCTGTTGCTTTGTTTCATATCCTTTAATTTTAATTATTTTTTGTTTTTTTTCTTCATCTTTAACAATAATTACTTGCCCATTAATTGGAGCCATTAAAGCTGGTTTTTTAACTTGTCTTGCTTCAAAAATTTCCTGAACTCTTGGCAAACCTTGAGTAATGTCACCACCAGCAGCTACTCCACCAGTATGAAAAGTTCTCATTGTTAACTGTGTTCCAGGCTCACCAATACTTTGAGCTGCCACAATTCCAACTGAAGTGCCTTTATTTACAATTCTATTATAACCTAAATCCCATCCATAACATTTAGTACATAAACCTCTATTAGTCTTACAAGTTAAAACTGAACGCACTTTTAATTTTTCCAAATCTAGTTCTTCTAAACTGCGAAAAATTTTATAATCTATTAATTTATTTTTCTTAACAATTATTTCTCCCTTTGCATCTTTAACTGTTTCTAAACTCACTCGCCCTAAAGAACGTTTTGCCAAACTTGTTCCCATTTCATCTGATTCAGTTTTTAATAAATCAACACCTTCTTTATCTTTACAATCATCTTCAGTAATAATTAAACTTTGCGAAACATCAACTAATTTGCGAGTTAAATATCCAGCTTCAGCTGTTCTTAAAGCTGTATCAGTTAAACCTTTTCGCGCACCATGAGTGGAAATAAAATATTCTAACACATCTAGCCCTTCTTTATATGATGCTCTAATTGGCAACTCAATTGTTTCACCTGCTGGATTATTAACCAATCCTTTCATTCCCATCATCTGATTAGTTTGATTCCATGAACCACGCGATCCTGATTCAATCATTGCATAAACAGGACTATCTTTAACTTTAGATAAAGTTTCACGGCATGATTCAGTAATATTATCAATTACATCAAACCATGCTCTATTTGATTTAGTTCTTCGTTCATCATTAGTTAATAATCCCATATCATATTCTTCTCTAGCTTCATTTACTTTAGCTTCGGCTTGAGTAATCAATTCTGTTTTACTAGGCAACTCAGGCAAATCACCCATACTCCAAGTTATTCCTGATTGTGTCATATATTTAATAGCTAAATCTTTTAAATCATCTAATAATTTAGCAGTATCATCAATACCGCAATGCTCAAGAGAATCACTAACTAATTTTTTTAAAGCGCCTTTATCCATTGAATTATTAACAAATCTTAATTTAGGTTGTAGAATTTGATTAAAAAGTATTCTTCCAACACTAGTTATAACTGGATTTTCTTTAACTAAAAAAGTAACTTCTGATAAAAATTCATCATCTAACCTAACCTTTATTAATTCTTGCAAACCAATATGTTTTAATTCATAAGCTAATATCGCTTCTTCTGGACTAGAAAATATTTTCATTTTTTTGTCCTTTATATCATGTGAATTATTATCAATATAAGTTAGATAATAAATACCTAATACAAAATCTAAAGCAGGAGTGCTAACTGGTGTTCCATCACCAACTTTTAATAAATTTTTAGAAGATAGCATTATTTCTGCTGCTTCTTTTTTAGCTTCATTAGTTAATGGAACATGAACAGCCATTTGATCACCATCAAAATCAGCATTAAAAGCACCACACACAAATGGATGCAACTGAATGGCTTTACCTTCAATTAAAACTGGTTGAAAAGCTTGAATACCTAAACGATGCAAGGTTGGCGCACGATTTAACATTACATGCGCATTTTTAATAATCTTTTCTAAAATATCATAAACTTCTGTGTGTCCTGAATCAATAAAACGATTAGCAGACCGAACATTGTGCGCGTGTTCTTGCTTAATTAATTGAGAAATTACAAATGGTTTAAATAATTCTAAAGCCATTTTCTTAGGTAATCCACATTGATAAAGTTTTAAATGTGGACCAACAACAATTACTGATCGTCCAGAATAATCAACTCGTTTACCCAACAAATTTGATCTAAAACGACCCTGTTTACCTTTTAATGAATCAGCCAAACTCTTTAACATTCTTTGTTGTCCAGTTGATGCAGTAACTGTTTTTCCGTGTCGCGCTGAATTATCAATCAAAGCATCAGCTGCTTCTTGCAACATTCTTTTTTCATTTCTTACAATAACTTCTGGGGCATTTAATTCTAATAATCTTTTTAAACGATTATTACGATTAATTACACGACGATATAAATCATTTAAATCAGAAGCAGCATATCTACCACCTTCTAAAGCTACCATTGGCCTAACATCTGGAGGTATAACTGGAACAGTAGTCAATATCATCCATTCTGGACGAATTTTTCTTTCATTTAAACTATTTAAAATTTTATATCGTTTAATAATTTTTCTGCGTTTAACTGGTGTAGCGCTTTTTAATTCTTTATTCATTTCAGCTAATTCTTTTTCTAAATCCATTTGAGTTAAAAGATTGCGCACTGCTTCAGCCCCAATTTCAGCTTCAAAAATATGACCATATTTTAAAGCCAAATCTTGATAAGCATTTTCTGAAATAATTTGTCTAACTTGTAATTCTTTTAATTCTTTTTTAGACATATCAGCAATCATACTTAACTCTTTTAATGCATTATTTTTAGCTACTTCAATTTCATTTAATTTAGTTTCTTTATCTTGCATTGAAAATTTAACATCACTTTGAATCTGTTTTTTTTGATTATTAAAATTACCTTCAATTTGTTTCTTTTTTTGTTTTAATTCATTATCTAATTGATCCAAAGTTTCTTTACGCAAATCTTCATCTACTTTTGTTACAATAAAACTAGCAAAATAAATTACTTTTTCTAATTCTTGAGCTGAAATATCTAAACACAAACCAATTTTGGATGGCACGCCGCGTAAAAACCAAATATGTGAAATCGGAGTTGCTAATTCAATATGACCCATTCTTTCTCTACGAACCAAGGATCGTGTCACTTCTACTCCACACTTATCACAAACAATTCCTTTATAGCGAATTCTTTTATACTTTCCACAATAACATTCCCAGTCTTTTGACGGACCAAATATTTTTTCGCAAAACAAACCATCTTTCTCAGGTTTCTGAGTTCTGTAATTAATTGTTTCCGGTTTTAAAACTTGACCATAAGACCAACTTTTAATTGCTTCTGGCGAAGCAACCCGCAAACGAATTGCATTAAAATCTAAAGTTTTTTGTTCATCATTATGCATAAAATTTATTTATTATTTTTTTCTTCCCCAGCCAACGAATCTTCCTCTACGACTACAACTTTCTTTTTCTTATCTATTCCTTGATCTCTTTCTTCTTGAGTTAATTCATTATTAGTCACATCAACAACTTCTTTATTTTTTAATAATTCAACATCTAAACACAAACCTTTTAATTCTCTAACTAAAACATTAAATGATTCTGGAATATTTAATTTAGTAATTGGCTCACCATTAATTATATGTTCATAAGCTTTTGACCGTCCTGGCACATCATCAGATTTAATTGTAATCATTTCTTGCAAAGAATAAGCTGCCCCATAAGCTTCTAAAGCCCAGACTTCCATTTCCCCAAATCTTTGCCCGCCAAATTGAGCTTTACCACCTAAAGGCTGTTGTGTTACTAAAGAATACGGTCCAATTGATCGTTGATGTAATTTATCTTCAACCATATGAATCAATTTCATAAAATACATTGAACCAATAATAACTGGGTGATCAAAAGCTTCTCCAGTTCTTCCATCATATAAAATTTCTTTACCTGTTTCTGAAAAGCCAGCTTTTTTTAATTCTTCTCGGATTTGTTTTTCAGAAATTCCATTAAAAGATGGTGTAGCTATTTTATAACCTAAACTTCTACAAGCCATTCCCATATGAGTTTCTAAAATCTGTCCTAAATTCATTCGTGAAGCAACACCTAATGGGTTTAAAATAATATCAACTGGTGTTCCGTCTTTTAAATGAGGCATGTCTTCTTGAGGAACTACTCTAGAAACAACACCCTTATTCCCGTGTCTGCCAGCCATTTTATCACCTACTTGAATTTTGCGTAAACTAGCTATTGTAACTTGAATTTGTTTAATTACTCCAGCTTGTAATTTATCGCCATTTTCGCGGGAAAAAATTTGAATATCAGTTACTTTTCCATGTTCTCCATGTTCCAGACGCAAAGAAGAATCTCGGACTTCTTTTGCTTTTTCACCAAAAATTGCTCGCAATAATCTTTCTTCAGCTGTTAATTCTGTTTCACCTTTTGGTGTAATTTTCCCTACTAAGATATTACCTGAACTTACTTCAGCTCCTAATCGGATAATACCCTCATCATCTAAATCATTTAATTTATCTTCTCCAACATTAGGAATATCCCGTGTTATCATTTCTGGACCAAGTTTTGTTTCTCTAATATCAACTGAATAATTTTCAATATGAATTGATGTATATTTATCTTCACTAACTAATTTATCTGAAACCAAAATCGCATCTTCATAATTACCACCTTGCCAAGGCATAAACGAAATCAATGGATTTTGACCTAAAGCAATTTCACCTTTATCGCAAGCTGCACCATCTGCTAAAAAATCACCAGCTTTAATTTTATCATTAATACTAACTAATGGTTTTTGATTTAAACAAGTAGTTTGATTAGAGCGGTCAAATTTAATTAAATCATATTCATCTATTTCATTATCTTTATTTTTAATTTTAATTTTTTTAGCATCAACATAAATTACTTGCCCATCTTTACGCGCTAATAAAATTTGCCCTGAATCAGCTGCTGCTTTAAATTCAATTCCTGTTCCAACATAAGGAGCTTCTGGTTTAATCAATGGAACTGATTGACGTTGCATATTTGAACCCATTAAAGCTCTACAAGCATCATCATGTTCTAAAAAAGGAATTAAACCAGTTGAAATAGAAATAATTTGATTAGATGAAACATCTACTAAATCAATATTTTTAGTATTTTCTAAAACTGGTTCCCCATTTTTTCGCACACTTGCTGTTTCATCTACAAAATTACCATCTTTATCAACTAAAGTAGTAGCAGAAGTAATTACATATTTTTCTTCATCAAAAGCATCAAAATAAGCTATGTCTGAACTAACCTTTCCATCTTTTACTTTATAATAAGGAGTTTCAATAAAACCAAAATCATTAATACTTGCATAACCTGACAAATGACCAACTAAACCAATATTAGGTCCTTCAGAAGTTTGAATCGGACAAATTCGTCCATAATGAGTACGATGAACATCCCGCACTTCAAAACCTGCTCGTTCTCGTGATAAACCACCTGGTCCCATGGCTGACATTCTTCGTTTATGTTCTAATTCAGCTAATGGATTGGTTTGATCCATAAACTGTGACAATTGCGAAGACATAAAAAAATCTTTAACTGCACCCATAACTGGTCGCGCATTAACTAATTGACCTGGCGCGATTTCATTAATATCTAAAGTTGACATTTTATCTTTAATCATTCTTTCCATTCGCGCTAAACCAATACGAAAACGATTTTGAACTAATTCACCAATAGCCCGCACTCTACGATTTCCCAAGTGATCAATATCATCTGGTTCTTTTTGATTATTATTCAGATGAATAATTTCTTTTATAACATTTACTAAATCTTCTGGTTTTAAAATTCTATTTTCTTTAGTTAAAGCATAATCTTGTTCAAATCTTTGATTTAATTTATACCGCCCTACTCTTGCTAAATCATATCTTTCAAAATTAAAAAACATACTTTCTACTAATTGTTTTGCATCTTCAGATGTAGCTAAATCACCTGGCCGTATTCTTTTATAAACTTCTTTAAATCCATCAGCTTGAGTTTTGCTTGTATCTTTTTCTAAAGTTGCTGCAATATATTTAATTTCAGGATCTACATCTATGTCTTTAAATAATTCTAAAATTTCTTCATCAGTTGTCCAGCCAAAAGCGCGCAATAAAGCTGTTACTGCTACTTTTCTTTTTCTGTCAATTTTAACTGTAATAGCATTATTGGTATTTGTTTCAATTTCTAACCAAGCTCCACGGTTTGGAATAATTTTTGCTCCATAATATCTTTTTCCTTTATAAAATTCTGAACTAAAAAAAACCCCAGCTGAACGAATCAACTGAGATACAATTACCCTTTCAATGCCATTGATAATAAAAGTTCCACGGTCAGTCATTAAAGGAAAATCACCTAAATAAATTTCCTGTTCTTTAGTTACACCAGTTCTTTTATTAATAAGTTTGGTTTGAACTCTTAAAGGAGCTTCAAAAGAAGCGTTTCGTGTCTTTGCGCGTACTTCGCTAAACTTTGGTTCATCTAAAAAATAATCGCCAAAATAAAGTTCTAAGTCTCGTCCAATAAAATCTTGAATGGGAGAAATTTCTTCAAATAACTCTTTTAATCCTTCTTTAAAAAACCAATCATAAGACTTTTTTTGAGTCTCAATTAAATCAGGTAATGGCATAACCCGATTAGTGTCTGTAAAAAATTTGCGTGAAGTTGAATTAGACATAGTTTATGCGCGTAAAAAAAACCATCCCTCCGTTCAACTTATCCACAGGAAGGTTCTTGACTTTTACGTTTTTAGCTATCTAGTTGTAGCTGCCTTCATAAATTGCTAATTTTAGCGGAAAATTCCGCTTGCCTGAGGCAGAAAAATATATAATAATTTAAACTTTTTACACAATTATATTTAAAATAACATGGTTTGAATTTTGTGTCAAATTTTTCTGTTGGCTCCTGGCTGTGCCTGGAGCCATTTTGTTATTCCATTAAAAATTTATTTTAGAAGAATTATTTTATTTTTTTAATTCCTCCAAGGCTTCTTCATATCGCTTTTTAGCAATTTGTTTTGCTCGTGGGGAATGAATTCTATCAAAAACATATTCTAATTTATTTTTAAACTCATCTTCTTTGCCTTTTTGTTTATATTTTCTGGCGTTTCTTAATGCTTTCTCTTCAAAATATGCCAAACAATCTGCATCACATAAAATATTTTGGTCTTCGGTTCCGCCTTCTTCATGATGACGAACTAAATCTGAAACTCGCTCAATTATTTTTTCATCAGCTTTTTCTTTTTTTAAAAATTTCTTAATTTCTTTAGCACTCAATTCTTGATGTTTTTTTAATTTTTTTGGATCGTCAGAACCAGCTTTCCAATCGCCATAAAAAGCTCTTTCAATATCATGGGATAAACCAGCTATCAACAACTCAACACCAGCATCTGGTTTTAACTCTTTAACCCAATAAGCAGTTCTCTTTGCGTGAAAAATATCATTTTCATTATTGGCTTTAGTTAAAGCATCAACAATGAATTCTTCTGTTTTATTATATAGACCTAAATTCATAAAGTTATATTTTACTTATTATTTATTTTAAAACTCCATCCAACGTTAGAGTAACGTTACCCTAACGTTGGGTAACTATATATTAAAATTTTCTTTATCATCTCTATAATCTCTACTTATTATACAATTTGCTTCCACCTGTCATCCCTGCGAAGGCAGGGATCCAGTTAATGGATTTAAATACCCCAATAATACATCAACTTTCCAAAGATTATCACAGAAACCAGGTTTAATTAATTTTAATAAAGTATAAATACTGGATTCCCGCTTTCGCGGGAATGACAGGAAGAGCTGGACTCCTGCCTACGCAGGAGTGACAGGAAAATCAAAACAATTCATCATACAAATCATCCCAATCAGGATTTTCTTCTTCAATTAATTTAATCTTCCATTGTCTTTTCCATTTTTTCATTTGTTTTTCTCTTGTTATTGCATCATTTACATAATAATATGTTTCATAATAAACTAATTTATCTACATTATATTCTTTAGTAAATCCTTCAATTTCTTTACTTTTATGTTCTTCCACTCTACATGTCAAATCTGAAGTCATTCCAATGTATAAAGTGCCATTTCTTTTACTAGCTAGGATATAGACAAAATAGTATTTATCAAATTTTGCCATATATGTGGTGGTTTTAATTATTATTTATTTTAAATGGATCCCTGCCTACGCAGGGATGACAGGTGGTATAAATTTATTATTTTATAAAGTATTAAATGAATATTATCGCTGAAGTCAGAGACTGGAGCCAACATACACGTTTATTTTAATAATCCTAAAAACTCTTTTTCATTTAAAATATTAATTCCTAATTGTTTGGCTTTGGTATGTTTTGATCCTGGGTCTTTACCAGCAACAACATAATCTGTATTTTTAGAAACAGAACTGGAAATTTGCCCACCTAAATTTCTAATTCTCTCTTTTGCCTCATCCCGGCTCATATTTTTTAAAGATCCTGTTAATACAAAAATTTTGTTAAAAATTTTATCCCTTAATTTCTTAATTTCTCTTTTCTCAATTTCTATTTCAACCCCATTATTAAATAATTTATTTATAAACTCTATATTTTTTTTATTATTAAAATAATTAAAAATACTTTCTGCAACAACTTCCCCAATTCCCTCTATCTTATTCAAATCTTCTAAATTTAAATCTTGAATTAATTTTATAAAATTTTTGGAAATTGTATCTTGGAAATTGGAAATTGCATTTTGCGAAAGCAAAATGCTAGTCTCTTCCCCAACATGTCTAATGCCTAAAGCATAAATAAATTTTTCTAAACTAATTTGTTTGGAATTATTAATTTCTTGAATTAAATTATCAGCAGATTTTTCTGCAAATCTTTCTAAAGGTTCTAAATCAGATTTTGTTAAAACAAAAATATCTGCTGCATTATTTATTAAGTTATTTTTTAACAATAAATCAATTATCTTCGGACCTAAACCATCAATATTAAAAGCCTTGCGAGAAACAAAATGATAAAGTTTTTCTTTGTGAACTGAAAAACATTTTTTATTTGTACAATAATGATCTGCGTCACCTGATTTTCTTTCTATTTTTAAGTCACAATCTGGACATTTGCTTGGAATTTTAAATTCTTTTTCTTTCCCATTTCGCAATTTAGTTAAAACTTCAATAATGTCTGGAATAATATCACCAGCTTTTTGAATAATAACAGTGTCATTTATTTTAATACCTAATCTTTTTATTTCATCTTGATTATGCAAAGTTGCTCTAGAAACTGTTGATCCAGCCACTTTAACTGGCTCTAAAATTGCAACTGGCGTAATTCTACCTGTCCGTCCGATTTGAATAATAATATCTTTTACTTTTGTTGTGGCTTGTTCTGCTGAAAATTTATAAGCACATGACCACCGTGGATGTTTGGCAGTTGTGCCTAATTTTTTTTGCAATTCTAAATCATTTAATTTAATAACAATTCCATCAATTTGATAATTTAATTTATTTTTAATTTTTTCAATTTTAGTTATATGATTTTCTATGCTTTTTATATTATTAACTTTTATAAAATTTTTCTCAACTGGAAAACCTAATTTTTGTAAATATTTTAATTTATCAAATTGAGTTTTTAAATTTTTAATATTTATATCCCAACCAAAAGCTTGTAAATTTCTTTTAGCTGCTACTTGTGGATCTAATTGCCGAACTGTGCCAGCAGCAGCGTTTCGTGGATTAGCAAATCCTTTTAATTTTTCAAAATCTTTAATATTTATATATACTTCAGCCCCAATTTCAACATTAATATTTTCTTTTAATTTTAAAGGTATATTTTTAATAGTCCGCGCAGTATGTGTTACATCTTCTCCAATAATTCCATCCCCACGGGTTATTGCCTTATTTAAAATCCCATTGATATATATAAAACTAATATTTAATCCATCTATTTTTAATTCTGCAGTATATTCTAAATTTTTATCTATTGATAATTTTAAGAACCGCTTAACTCTAGCATCAAACTCTAAAACATCATTAAAAGAAAAAACATCATCAATTGAATATTTTTGTGAGCTATGTTTTATCTTTGCAAATTTACCTAATGCTTTTCCACCAACTCTTTGTGTTGGAGAATCTGAAGTTATAAATTCAGGAAATTGCTTTTCTAATTTTTCTAATTCGTCTTTTAAACCATCTCGCGCAGCATCAGACATAATTGGCTTATCTTGGACATAATAAGCATAATCAGTTTCCCAAAGCTGACTTTTTAGCTTGCTTATTCTGCTTTTTGCCTCTTGTTTTGTCATACAATCTTATTAATATTTTTCCAACTAATAACATTAGATTGTTTGCGTTTTTGATTTTTATCTCCGCCATAAACAACAAAAGAATTGTTTGCATTGTTTTTCGCCAATTCATTCCAAAAAATTAAATCTTTAAAATAATCACTTGTAATTGTTTTACCAGATTTGATTTCTATTGGTGTTAAAACTCCTGCTTTATCTAATAAACAATCAACCTCATGTCCAGTTTTATCTCTCCAAAAAAAACAATTTTCTTGTTGCCCTAAATTTAATCTCTTTTTTATTAATTCTGAAACAATCATTGTTTCAAATAGCTCACCTTTTAAATGATGATTTTTAATTTGGTCCAAATTGTCAATACCTAATAAATTCGCAGCTAAACCAACATCATAAAAATATAATTTAGGAGCTTTTATTAATCTTTTATTAAAATTTTTATAATGAGGTTTTAATAAAAATATAATAAAACTTGCCTCTAAAACAGATAACCATTCTTTTGCTGTATTGTGAGTAATTCCGCAGTCATTTGCAAGAGATGATAAATTAAGCAATTGCCCTGTTCGCGCAGCGCACATTTTAATAAATTTCTGAAACATATTTAAATTAGTAATGTTTTTAATTTGCCTAATATCTCGCTCAATATATGTTTGAATATAATTTGGATACCAATCATTAGGCAAAACCTTACTATCATATAATCTTGGATAAAATCCTTTATACAAATAATATTCAAAATTTTTATTTTTCATATCCAATTCCTGCAAACTAAAAGGTAAAAGTTTTAAAATTGAAACTCTGCCAGCCAAACTTTGACTTATTTGATCATGTAAAAGAAAGTTTTGTGATCCAGTTAAAATAAATTGACCTGATTTCTTTTTATTATCCACAATCCCCTGAATATATGAAAATAAATCTGGGACTCTTTGAGCTTCATCAATAATTACACCTTTTTCATAATTTGATAAAAAACCTCTTGGATCGTTTTTAGCAAACTCTCGAATATCTGGATCTTCCAAAGACACATAATCCATTTTAGAAAATGTGTGTTTAACTAAAGTTGTTTTACCAGATTGTCGTGGTCCAATAACTGCAACAACTGGGTATTTTAATGTTGATTGTTTTAATTTTTGAGTTAAATGTCTTGAAATATACATATTATTTTGCACTTAAATATTTAAATCTTATTTACATATTCATTATAACATAGTGTGGACAAATTGTCAATCGCATTTACAATTTGTCCATACATAAAACAAAAAGGCTCCAGGTGCAACCTGGAGCCAACACAAAATAAGGGGTGACAAGAACTTTACTGCTCTTGCCAGTTTGGAGCGCGGTAGCAGTAAGAATAATCGCAGACTATGTCTGACATACTTGACTCTAATCCTTCACCATCAATTCCAACAATCCCATAACAATAATAATTTTCATCTGCTGGAGTGGCAATATTAATTGGAATAATTTCTTCATCCATATATTCACAAACTCCTCCTGCGCAATCTTCTACTAAAAATTCATATAACAAATCTTCAGGCGTGCATTCTACACCACTTTGCTTACCAACACATCTTTTAATATCATAACTAACATTTTCATCTTCTAACCATTGCAATGAAATAGACCCACAAACATGTGATGTTGAAACACTTTCTGGCTCACAAACAAGAGTTGTCACACTTAAAGGACAAATTGTTCCACTAGGTTGTTGTGCTCCATTACAGCTTGGTGATATAGTAGAATTATTTAAACTATCTGGATTAGAGATAATATATGAATAAGTTGTATTGCTATCTGTTGTTGCATCATCAAAAGAGCATCCTAATTCACTGCAAGATTTAGCTGGACTAATAGACGAATAATTATTAAAAGAACTACATCCACTTGTACATCTATCAACAACATAATCTCCAGACTCATCATAAATTAAAGACAAATCCCATTCAGCGCTTACTAAATTACAACCACTTGAACTTAAATTAGTTAAATCAAAACTAAAATCACAATCATCTATATCACTTCCATCTAAAGTCATGGCTGTTAAATTTAATTCTTTGGTTTCAGAATCAGTACTACTATCATTATCTGTTGCAACTAAAGTTACATTAAAAACTGTAGGTTCAGTAGATTCCTCATCTTCAAATGAATTAAAACTATTAGTCATTATTCTATACTGTGCCTCAATCCATTCTCCACTTCTAACCGTTTCAGATATTCTAAATTCATCAACATATGTTCCTGATTGAGCAAGATCTTCTTCTGTTCCAAGATAAATCATTCCAGGATAAGAGTCTTGTTCTTGATCAAATGTATCAACTAAAGATCCATTTTTATAAAGCCAAAATCTGGCATCATCTCCGCTACCTCCGTTCCAGTCTATGCTTAGAGTATATAAGTCAAAACCACTATTTCCAAAATATGTAGTATTTAAATCACGCCCAGCACCATTATTATAATCTGTAAATTTAATATATGGATCTGGCGGATTACCTTGATTTCCAATTGTTAAACCAGACCAACGACCAGAAGTAACTACAAATTGATCTGCCCAATTTGATGTTGGAGCTGAAGAAATTCCTTTAACCCAAAAAGATAAAGTCAAATCACTACCATCATAAATACCAGTTGATCTTGGCCAAATACCAGTATTAATAGGTCGTGACATCATATATAGTGTATCAGAAATTTTTCCTCCAGAATTCCATGTCCAAGTGTTTAATAATGTTGTATCAGATCTATTACCACTTGAATCAGAAATAATTGTGCCATCACCTTCCATGTGCCAAACTAATCCATAATCATTATTCCAAACTGATGTTTTGTTCTGATTATCTGAAGCTGAATTATTACCATAATAAATATATATAAAATCTGAATTAGAATTTTTATTAACCCTTGGCACCTTAACCCATACATATGAATTTCCTGATTCATTCCAATCTTCAATTTCATAATTTAATTCTGTTGAATCATTACTGTCTACAAATCTAATATCTTCACCATTATCTTGTGTTTGACCATAATCAATATTTCCTGAATTTAATACAACCAAAACCGGCACATTATTTAAATTTTCACTAGAAGAACTATTGTTAAAAACAATTTTTCTGCGTTTAGTCCAATTTTCATCCCACCAACTATCAGCTGAACTTTTTTTTGTTTTAAATAAATTTTTAATAAATTCCCAAGCTTTTTTAAAAACTGATTTTTTTTGTTTTTTCTGAATTTGAATATTTTTATTTTCCTCAATTTCTTCATTTCTTAATTTCTTATTTTCTTCTTCTCCTCTTACTTCCTTTGCCCCTGCTATACGTGTTGCTCCATCTAACATCGAAGTATCTCCTGTATCATAATCATGCTGTGGATTTTGCAAACTTGAATGACTGGTTTCATCACCAAAATCCCAATCCCATTCATCTATTGTCCCGCCAACATCAGTTGATTCGTCAAAAAATAAGATTGCATTACCAGCAACACGACAAGCTGAAAATTCTGCAGTTGGCGCGCCAACTACAACAGTGTTTACAATAAAATCAATAACTTCTTCAGTTCCAAATTCAACCCAATATGAATATTCTCCACCATTATCTTTTGCGCGAACTTGCCAATAATAGTTTTCATCTGTAAGTGGCGTTGTGCATGCAATATAACCACTACCTGGGCAAGTACTTGGCACTTGATAAACAAAAGATTGTGGAGTTATGTCATCATCAATATATTCAAAATCAATTATTGGTGAAGAAAAATTAGAATCATTATCAATCTGAATTTGGTATCCAATAATATCATTTGTATCAGGATCTGAAACATCAAATGTAAAATATGGAGTTGTATCATCTGTTGATTGGCTTTCAGTTAATGCTCCTGCATCTTCAAATTGAGCTAAATTTATTGGATCATTTGGAATAGTATTTTCTCCTCCCCCGCCCCCTCCTTCACCTTCTCCTTCTTCTTCATTAACTGTTAATGTAACTGAAGTATCATGAGTTTTCCCACCACCAGTTGCGCTAATTGTTATTGTATATGGCCCACCAACAGGAGCATCATAAATAGATAATACTGAATCATTAGTTGGTACAACAGAACTTGGATTAAATGTGCAGTTTGCTCCACTCGGACAATTGCTAGCTGACAAAGACACACTACTAGAAAATCCATTAATTTCAGTTAATGAAATTGTGTAATTAGTGCTATCGCCTTGATCAATTATTCTAGAAGATGGAAATCTTGAAATTGAAAAATCTGGATCAGTTGGACAATCAACTATAACAGTAATACTTTCTGATTCTGTGCCTTGATTTTCAGCTGTGTCTAAAACATGAATTCCATATTCATACGAATGTCCGCAAGTTACTTCATTTGTCCATGATCCAGAATCAGAAGATCCAGTTGTGGAATCATCAGTCCAAACCAAAACCCATGCACTACTATTTTTCTTTCTCCAAACTTCGGTTTTATCAAGCCCTGACCCACCAGTATCAGAAACTGTCCAAGCAATATTTAAATTTGTATCTTCAGTTGTAAAATCTGTTGTATTTCCATCAACTGTAAAAGCATCAACTGTTGGATCATTTTTATCAATTGAATATCTACCAGAACAAATTGCAGATTGATTCCAATTCCCATCGCTATCTCTGGCACGAATACATAAATTCCAATCTCCATTTGATGTTCTAGTTATACTTGATCCATTAGTAAAAGTTGATGAGCTTGAAGATCCAGGATCGCATGAAGAACTAGTTGTCCAGCAATGGCGAGTATAGGTTATACCAGAAGGATCACTTGCTGTAACCACAACACCCACATCCTGATCATCCCACTCCCTTGAAGTTGGATTAAAATCAATACCAGGCGCATCAGAATCAAGTGAAATATTTATTGTATCTGACAATGTACTTGAATAAT
>CAZAVD010000003.1:0-30593 GCA_964488715.1 uncultured Gammaproteobacteria bacterium
GCTAAAAATTTACTAAAAATTAACAAAAAATAATTATGCCATTTTTTTTCTAATCCTGAAATGTTGTTCCAAAAATCTCCATGAAAATGCATTAAAAATTTTATTTTAAATTTTCTTTTTAAACGCCAAGCTGGCCAGCTGGTAAATATATCTCCAATTACTAAATCAAAAGGAGAATTTTTATAAATTTGCTTACCAATTTTATAAGCATTACAAAAAAAACTCCAGCGAGTTAAAGAATTTGTTGACCAGACAAAAACATTGTCAGATAATTGTTGTTTTTGAAAGCCTTTCTTACAAAAAACAATAATATTTAATTCATCACAAAATTCACCATATCTTTTATGGCGTTCAATTGCATCACCGCCACTTTTTACAGCACCCAGCAAAGTTTTATCCATTGAAATCATTAATATTTTCATATTATTTTATAACAAATTTTTTAGCTAATTTAAATTCAATTGGCCAAAAGAAAAATTTTAATTTCCAACGAAGTTTGCATATTAAAATAAAACATAATTTAATAAATTTTTGAGCTTGTACTGTTGAACCTAAGGCGCTTGAAATTGAATGCGCTCCAAAACGCACATAAGCTTCCATTGATTCCACAAAATCTTTATGTTTAACCCAAGGAAAATTCTTAACATTTAAATAATTTAATTCATTTTCAACCAAATCTGCCCATTGTTCTAAATTTTTAGGCGCCTGCCAACCACTTTCCACACATTCTTTGTATAATTCAGAGCCAGGATATGGTCTAAAAGCTTGTGGGCCTAAGACTTGAATTTTAGGTGATAATTTAATTAATTCATCAATTATTTTAAGTGTGGCCATCATGTTTGATTTAGTTTCACCTGGCAAACCAATCATAAAAGAATATTGTGGAATAATATCGTGTTTTAATGACATTTTAGCAGAATTAATAATATCTTGTGGCAAAATATCTTTTTTTATTTTTTTTAAAATTCTTGGACAACCAGATTCTGCCCCAAAAGACAATAAATAGCAGCCTGACTGCTTTAATTTTGCCATAAAATCATCATCAATCATGCCTTGTCGCAAATAATTAGCTCTAACTGTTGTTTCCCATGGTCTAATTAAATTTTGGTCAATCATACCATTAATTATTTTTTTAGCACGCCCAATATCAACAAAAAAATTTTCATCCCAAAATCTTAATTTTTTATTTTGAAATTCAAGCTTGTTCTTAATAATTTCTAAATCATGTAAAACCTGTTCTGCTGTTCTTGGTCGCCAACAATTTTTTAAGATAGCATTAATACAAAATGTGCAACGATGAGGACAGCCCCGTGAAGTTAAAGAAGGAATTAAATATAAATTTTCTAAAATTTCTTTAGGTTCCAAATCCCAATTATATAAAGGCATTTCTTGTGGATTATGCAAGCTACGTACTGAATTAATTTTAATTTCATTATTTTGTTTATATGCAATACCATTAATTTCACTTAAATTTTTACCTTGAATAATATCATATACAGTTAATTCTCCTTCACCAAAACCAACAATATCAACTAGTTCATGTTCAATAGTTTGCTGAATAAAAAAATTTGGATGAGGACCTCCCCAAATAATTTTACATTTAGGATTTATTTCTTTAATTAATTTAGAAATTTTTAATGCATTAGAAACTTGAGTTGTCATAACTGACAAGCCAGCATATTCACAATTTTTTATTTTTTCTTTAATTAATTTTAAATGATCTTTTTGACGCGCGCCATCTATAATTTCTACTGGAATATTTTGAGAATCTAAATAAGTTGCAATACTTAATAACCCAACTGAAATTGAGCTATCATAATTTTCTTTGTCTATATTAAATGGTGGGTTGATTAATAAAATCATTTTTTTAATAAGTCATCCTGAGCGACTTTTAGGATTTTAGGAGTCGAAGGATCCCGTCAAAAATTAATAACTTGAATAGTTTTTTCTATTATTCTTTCCCAATTAAATTTCTCCGAATTATATTTACTATTTATTGAAATTTTTTTACTTAATATTTTTTCTAAGGCACTTAATAATTCATCATTGTTTCCATAATCAACTAACAATCCATTTTGACTATCTTCAATTACTTCTGGATTACCACCAGAACGAGTTGTAACGATTGGTGTGCCAACCTTCAAAACTTCAAGCAATGTGTGTGATGTGCCTTCGTAGTCTGAATTTAGAACAAATATATCTGCTACTTTAAAATAATTATTAATTTCATTTCGTTTAATGTTGCCTAAAAAATAAACTTGATTTTGTAAATTTAATTCAGATGTTATTTTTTTTAAATTATTTAATTCTGGGCCACTTCCTAAAATTAATAAATTAATTTTTCCTACTTTTTTAATTAATTCAGGTAAAATTTTAATTACTTGGCCTACTCCTTTCCACGGCATTAAGCGACAAGCAGTTACAATTATTTTTGAGTTTTTAAATTTATTTTTAATTTCTTGAATACTATTGTCATTTATTTTAATATTCATAAAATCAACTGAATTATAAATGACTTGAATTTTTTCTTTATTAACTCCAATTTTTTGAGCTAAATTTTTATTAAAATTACAATCAACGATAACTTTATCTGCGTTTAATAAAATTAAATTACGGCGTTTTTTTAAATTTTCTGTTTTTTTATTATATTTTTTATTCTGAAATTCTAAAATATAATCATTAGTTAATCTACTAGCGCGAGCTTTTTCCCACGCACTATCACCAGTAAAACGCAAAACATATGGCTTATTAAGTTTCTTTTTTATTTTAGAAACCGCATATCCGACACTATAAGTTTCAGTAGTATAAATTATATCAGCCCAATGAGAAAGTTTTTTTAATTTATGCCAATATTTAAATTTTCTAAATATAGAATTAATATTAATCCGATATACTTTAAAAAGTTCTGAACAACTCCTTTCAGTCGCAAGTTCAGAACAGCTTTTGCCATAAGTTATAACTTTTATTTCAAAACCACGCCTAACTAATGCATCAACAAGAGCTTTTAGCATTGTAGCTGGGCCACCAATATCAGGCGGGAAAATCCCAGTAGCTATTAATATTTTTTTATTCTTTTTCATAATTTTTTAAAAGTAAATTTTTTATTCGCCCAAAAATTCCAAATTAATACAATGGCTGCGGCAAAAGCTTTGGCAAACATATACCAAATGCCAAAAGATTCAACCAATATATATAAAATTGAATTATTTATTAATAGCCCCACTAGAGCAATAACTACAAATAAAATAAATTGTTTTGTATAATTTTTATCTTGTGATTTGAAGGTAATAAATCGTTGATATAAATAATTAAAAATAGCAGCTAAAATAAAAGATAAAGTTGCTGATAAAATATACCAAAACCCAAAAAATTCTGTAAAAACATATAAACCAACAATGTCAACAAAAAAAGCCAACCCACCGCCAATACAATATTTTAAAAATTGGTGAAATTTTGCAATTTGTTGATGCCACCAAAATTTTAGAATTAATTTAATAATATTTCTTAGCATAAATTTTTAAATATTTTTTCCATTTGTTGAGCAATAATATCCCAAGAATATTTTTTTTCTACCATTTTTTTCGCATTAGTAACAACTTTTTCAATTTTATCTTTATTTTCTTCATCTAAAATATATTTTATTTTTTCTGCAATACTTTGTGCATATTTTACTTTACAAAACCATCCAGTTTTATTATCTTTTAAAAAATCTGGTATCCCGCCAACTGGCGTAGCAATCACAGGAACTTCAGCGGCCATTGCTTCAACAAAAGAAATACCAAACCCTTCAGATAAAGATGGTCGACAAAATACATCAGCAATTGAATAATACTTTAAAGCTTCTTGATTGGGTAAATCACCTAGAAATTTTACTTTATCTACTAAATTTAATTCTTGAGCCAAATTCTCTAATTTATTCCTTAATAGACCGTCGCCAATTATTGTTAATTTAATATTTTCTTGATTTAATATTTTAATACTTTTAATTAAATCTTCTACTCCATTTTTCTCAACTAATCTTGATACTGTTAAAATTATTTTTTCTTTTTTATTTTTGTCAACTGTTAATTGTTGGCTGTTAACAGTTACCCCATTTGGAACAACCACAATTTTATTTTTATCAACTCCCAATTCAATTGCCCAATTTGCTAAAAAATTACTAATAACTTGGACTTTATCTACTAATTTAAAATACAACTTATACACTGGTAAAAATATTTTAAAACGTTTTAAGTTTGTAATATATTCTATTGGATCGCCTTCTTGTAAAGTTAAAACAACTTTTGCTTTAGTAAAAATTTTTAATAAAACAACAAAACTTGAATAAGCTGCCATAATTGACCAAATAATTTTATAATTATTTTTTAAATGCAATTTTAATGCTTTAAAAAAACCAAAAAATGTAAATATATATTTATCAAGTGTTTTATAACCAAATCCTATTCTATAAATACTTATATTGCCTATTTGTTCAAATTTAGGCAATTTTTTATCTAGTCTAGCAGTTATCATATCAAACTCAAAAAAACCGTCTAAACGGCTTGAAATCTCTTTTATAGCTACTTCAGCTCCGCCTATATAGGGGAGATAAGTTAAACTTAAAATTAATATTTTTGGTTTATTCATTGTAATTAAATATACAATTTTTTAATGTTTTTGGCAAATAAAAAATTTTGATTTTTATTATAAAATACTGTATATTTAAACTATTAAATTATGCAAAATAAAATTAAAATTCTTTATTTAATCACTCAAACAGATTCTGGTGGCGCGCAGAAATATATTTTTGATTTGGCTACAAATCTAAATAAAGAAAAATATGAAATTGAAATAGCAGTTGGGCAAGGCAAAAATCAAATTTGGTTACAAAAATTAAAAGAACAAAATATTAAAATATGGCACTTAAAACAAGTAGTACGTGCTATAAACCCATTACGAGATTTTTTATCTAGCTTTGAATTATTTGATTTATTTGAAAAAAGCAAATCAGATATTATTCATTTAAATTCTAGTAAAATTGGTTCAACTGGCGCAGTTGTTGGCTGGTTTTATAAAAAATTATATAACAAAAACTTAAAAATAATTTATACTGCTCATGGTTTTGTTTTTAATGAGCCAATGAATTATTTTAAACAAAAATTTTATTTATGGTCTGAAAAAGTTTCTGGCTATTTTAAAAATAAAATTATTTGTGTTTCAGAGCAAGATAAAATCACTGCTTTAAATCATCATATAGCAGATCATAAAAAATTTATCACTATACATAATGGAATTGATTTAGAAAAAATAAATTTTTTAAATAAAGAAGAAATAAAAAATAAATTAGATACAAAATTTAAACTTCCTAATTCAAAATTTATGATTGGCACAATTGCTAATTTATATGAAACAAAAGGTTTAATTTATTTAATTCGTGCTACTAAAATTTTAAATAAAAAAATTAAAGATATAATTTTTGTAGTTATTGGTGAAGGCTTTCAAAGAAATTTATTAGAGAAAGAAATTAAAAAACTAAATTTAGAAAAAAACTTTTTCCTAATTGGCTCTTTAGAAAATGCAATTCAATATTTACCAGCTTTTGATATTTTTTGTTTACCTTCAATTAAAGAAGGTTTTCCTTATGCTTTAATTGAAGCAATGGCTGCTGGTTTACCAATTGTAGCTACATCAGTTGGAGGAATGCTTGAAATAATTGAACCTGATAAAAATGGTTTAATTGTACAACCAAAAAAACCGCGGGAATTAGCCACAGCTTTAGAAAAATTATTAAACAATCAGGAATTAAGAGAAAAATTTAAAAAAAATAATTTAGAAAAAGTAAAACAATTTACTTTAGAAAAAATGATAAAAGAAACAGAAAAAATTTATTCTTCTTAAACCACCATTTGAATCATCTCAACTAAACGATTGCTATAAGCCCATTCGTTATCATACCAAGCCACAACTTTTATTAAATCATCGCTATATTCAGTTAACAATGAATCAAAAATGGCTGAATGTGTTGTATTTATAATATCAGCAGATACAATTGGCTCTGTTTCATATTTAACAATATTTTTATAATTAGTTTGTGAAGCTCTTTTAATAACATTATTAACAGCATTAGGAGATGGTTTTTTCTTTAAATCATAAATAGCATAAGTTACTGAACCAACTCTAACTGGTACGCGCATTGCCATTGTATGGATTTTGCCTTTTAATTCTGGAATTACTTCGCCTGTTGCTTTATCAGAGCCACTACTAGTTGGAATAATATTATCTAAAACTGTTCTTGCTCTCCTTAAATCTTTATGCGGTAAATCCAAAATTCTTTGATCATTAGTAACAGCATGAGCAGTTACCATAAAACCTCTTTCTACTTCAAATCTATCATGCAAAATTTTAGTAATTGGTGCATAACAATTTGTTGTGCAAGAAGCGCAAGAAATAATTTTTTCATCTAAATTATATGATTTGTCATTTACTCCAATAACATAAGTTTTTATTCCTGTTGATTTTGGAGTAGCTGATAAAATAACTTTTTTTGCCCCAGCTTTTAAATGTTTTTTAACATCTTCATATTTTCTAAAAACTCCTGTGCATTCCAAAACAACATCTATGCCTAATTTTTTCCAAGGCAACTTATTTGGTTGTTTTTGAGAAAAAACTGGTATATGTTTTTTGTTAATCATCAACCCTTTATCTGTATACATTATATCTTTATCATAAACCCCATAAACTGAATCATATTTTAATAAATGTGCCAAAGTTTCATTATTGCTTAAATCATTAATTGCAACAATATTTAATTTTGGATTAGAAAAAGCAATTTTAAAAGCGGCTCGCCCAATGCGACCAAAACCATTTATTGCAATATTTATTTTTTTAGACATAATTTTTATTATTTATCCACTGTTTTTATTATACCATATTTTTATATGCAAACCCAAATTTTACCAGCAATAAGAATGCCAAGAACAACTGAAAATTATACTTATTCAATTCCTTTGGAATTACACAAAAAAATTAAAATAGGACAAATTGTTGAAATTAATTTAAGAAATAAATTAGTTCAAGGATTAGTAACTAAAATTGAAAAAGAACAAAAAAAAACAAAATACAAATTAAAAAAAATTAATAAAATTTTATATCCTGAAATTTTAATAACCAAACAACAAATAAAACTTATTGATTTTATGTTTGATTATTATTTATCTGCTAAAAGTATTTCTTTAAAATCAATACTTCCAAATATTCCTAAAAAATATAAAAAAATAAATAAATATAAAAATAAAAAGCAGAAATTAATTTTAGTTCCAGAGATTGAACTGATAGATAAGGCGATTTCTGAATTAAAGCTAGATGAAAAAAAAGTTATTAAGATTCATTCTAAAATTTCTAAAATAAAATTCTTTAAAAATTATTTGGACATTTTAAATAATAAAGAAAAAATAATAATTGGCACAAAAATTTCTGTTTTGCTTCCCTTTTCTAATTTAAATGAAATAATTATTTATGATAAATCTAATTGGAATCATAAGCAGTCTGATATTAACCCGCGATTTGATGCGCGAATAATTGCAGAATGGCTAGCTAAAAAACATAAATGTAAAATAAAATTAAAAAATAAAATTAAAAAATTAAAAAATAATAATAAAATTAGTATTATAAATTTAAAATCTGAAAGACTAAAAGGTAATTATTCTTTTTTATCTGAAAAATTAATTAAAAAAATTAAAAATAATTTAGATAAAAAAAACAAAATTTTTATTTTTCACAATCGTAAAGGTTTGGCTAATTATATTTTTTGTGAAAAATGCAATTATGTTTTTAAATGCCCAGAATGCGGATTAAGCATGGCTTATCATACAGAGGATCGCAAACTTCATTGCCATTCTTGTAATTATAAAAATGAAATTGATCCATTTTGCCCAAAATGCCAGTCTTCTGAAATTAAATTTAAAGGACAAGGAATAGAAAAAATTAAAACTGAATTAAAAAAAGAATTTTCAAATGCTAAAATTCAAATTTTTGATAAACAGATAAAGGGATCTCTCCCCACGCCGCTCGCGAGCAACGGGGTAGAGATGACAAAAATAAATATTTTAATTAGCACAGAATTTGCAATTAATAAATTGGACTTTTCTAAATTTAATTTAATTGCGTTTACTAATTTTGATCAACTTTTATATCATCCAGATTTTCGCACTAATAAACGCGCTTTTAATATTTTTCATAAAATTTCATCACAAACAGCTAAAGCTGATATAATTTTACAAACAAGTGATATGAAAAATTTTGTAATACAAGGTATTGCAAAAAATAAACCAGAACTTTTTTATAAAACTGAATTAGAAAATTGCAAAACTTTTAATTATCCTCCATTTATAAAATTAATTAAATTAAGTTTTCAAGATGTTTCTGAAAAAAGCGTAATTAATAAAACAAAAAAATCAGCTTTACAAATTAAAGAAAACTTTAAAAATATTGAAGTTTTAGGACCTTTAGAAAATCATCCTAAAAAAATTAGAAATAAATTTAAATATAATATTATTCTCAAAACTGCTTTAAATTTTCAAATTAAAAAATTACTTAAACTTATTCCAAATGATTTTGTTGTTGATGTAGATCCTGAAAAAATTTAATTTATAAATAAAGTCATCCTGGGCGACTTTTAAGACTTTAGGAGCCGAAGGATCCTGTTGTATAAAGAATTACATATTTAATTACGTAATTAATTACATACATTACTTTAACAAATCAATAACTTGCTTTTTAAACTTTGGTAAATCATTTTTAATAATCTGCCAAACCTCTTCAGCGTCTATTCCAAAATAATCATGAGCTATAATATTTCTAAAACTTTTAATTTTTAACCAATCAATATTTTTGCTTGCATCTTTTAATTCATCACTTAAACGCATTGTCATTTCACCAATAACAACAAAATTCATCATTATGGCATCAAAATCTTTTACTGAATTATAGAATTCATCAGCATCTTTAAAATCTGAAACAAAATTTTCAATCTTTTCTATTGCTTCTAAAATTGCTTTTAGATTATATTTATCTTTATACATATACAGTTTGACTTAAAACTTCGTCTTTTACATAAGGTTTTAAATATTTTTCTCTAGCAATATCTACTTCTGTGTTAAATTTATCTTGAATCAACTTTCTTAATTGCTGTTTAATCTCAAAAATATTGTCAGTTCCTTTTTCTAATTCAATAACAATATCAATATCACTATCTTTATTACTTTTGCCATTGATAAAGGAGCCAAATAAACCAATTTTGGTGATATGATAATTATTTTTAAATTCCTTTTTGTTTTCACTTAAAAAAGTTAGAATTTTTTCTTGTGTAAGCATATGTTTTAAATTTAAATTTTATTGATTTTATTATAACACAAAAATAAAAAAACAAAAACTTGAATTTTTGTGTGTTTTTTGGTAATATTTAGATATTATGATACTAAATATTATTACACATCCAAATCCAAATTTAAGAAATAAATCTCATGAAATTAATGAAGATGAAATTTTGAGTTCAGATTTTAAAGAATTAATTAAAAATTTAAGTCAAACAATGATAAAAAAAGACGGAATTGGATTGGCTGCGCCGCAAGTCAATATAGCAAAACGCGTAATCATTGTTAATTCAAATAATAATGCTGCTGTTTTTATTAATCCAAAAATAATTAAAAAATCATTTTTAAAAAATAAAATGGAAGAAGGCTGCTTGTCAATTCCTGGAGTTTATAAAAAAGTAAAACGATATAATTCTGTAACAATGCAATTTCAAGATTTAAAAGCAAAAAAACAAAAAATAAAAGCTAATAAATTATTAGCTAGGATTTTACAACATGAAATTGATCACTTAGATGGTGTTTTATTTATTGACAAAATAGTTAAATAATATTAACCCCCTCTAACTGCCCCTTGAAAAGGGAGAGAAATATTATTAATAAAATCTCTAATCTCTTGTTTAAATCGCGTTTTAGAAAACTTCTTAGCATGATTTTTTATTTCTTCAGAGTTATATTTTTCTGGTTTAAAATGAATAATTGTGTTAGCTAAATTTTCCCAAGTTTGATCTTGTAAAAATTCACCTGTTATCCCAGATATTACTGTTTCGCGCACACCGCCAGCAGAATAAGCAATTACTGGGCGTCCGCTTGCCATTGCCTCAACTGCTGTAATCCCGAAATCTTCTTCTTGTGGATGAATAAAACCCAAACACTGTGAATATAGTTCAGCTTTTTTAGATTCAGTAATATCGCCCAAAAAATCAATATTTGACTTGGCTATTTTTTTCAAACGATCCATTTCTGGACCAACTCCAAAAATTTTTAAAGGAATGTTTAAACGATTAAACGCACGAATTGCTAAATCATATCTTTTATATGGAACTAATCTACCTCCAATTAAATAATAATTACTTAATTTATTGTTTATATAAAATTTATCTGTATCTACTGGCGGATAAATTACTTGTGCATTTGCATTATAATATTTCTTAATTCTATCTTTAACAGTTTTAGAATTAGCTAAAAATTTATCTACGCGTTGAGCAGCAGACCAATCCCAATTACGTAAATGCGATAAATAAATTGGTAGAATCTTTTTAATAAAATTTGGATAAGGTAAATCTTCAACATAGCCTTGTGTGTCTGACCATAAATATCTAGTTGGAGTATGACAATAACAAATATGCTGTGCACCTGGTTGAGTAATTACACCTTTGGCAAAAGACGAACTAGATGATAAAACAATATCAAATTCACGCAAATTATGTGATTCAACAGCTGAAGACATTAAAGGCAGATACCATTGAAATTTTTTTTCAATTCCTGGCATTTTTTGTAAAAATGTAGTTTTAATATCTTTAGTTGAATAAAATTTTTGTTTTTTATTTTGATCGTAAAATAAAACAAAAGTAGGAGCATTTGGAAAAGTTTCCTGCAATGCGCGCAAAACTCTTTCTTGTCCACCTTCTTGAACAAGCATGTCATGAATTAAAGCTATTTTTTTTGTCATTATTTTATCTTATCAAATGAACTTTAAAATAGCAAAAATTACTTTGCGCCTTTGCGCAATAAAACAACTAAAGGAGTTTTGATTAAAATAACTAAATCAAGCCATGGGCTCCAATTTTCAATATAAAAAGTATCCAATTTAACTTCTTCTTCAAATTCTAAATCAGATCTGCCAGAAACCTGAGCCATGCCAGTTATACCTGGCTTAATATTTAAAAGTTTTTTATGGTGTTTTTCATATTTATCTACTTCATGTGGTTCATGTGGTCTTGGTCCAACCAAACTTATATTTCCTTTTAAAACATTCCAAAATTGCGGTAATTCATCTATACTCCATTTACGCATAAATTTACCAACACGAGTTATCCGTGGATCATCTTTTATTTTAAATAAAGGCCCATCTGTTCGTTCATTTTTATCTAATAATTTTTTCTTCATTTTTTCAGCATTAACTATCATTGAGCGAAATTTATAAATTTTAATTATTTTTCCTTTACTACCAACTCGTTTAGAACTATAAAAAATTGATCCTTTTGAATCTATTTTGATTATTAAAATTAAAATTAAAAATACAGGTAATAAAATAATTAATAAAATAAAACTAAAAAAAATATCAAAAACGCGTTTTAATATTTTACCCCAACCATCAAGTTTTGTTCGTTTAATTTCTACAACAGGAATTCCAGCGATTGTATATAAATCAACATTCTTGTTTTGTGTTTCAAAAAAATCAGCTGCATATTTAAAAACAATATGATGTTCATCAGCGAAATTAAGCAAAGCTAAATTTTCTTGCTTAATTAAGTTTGTATCACCTTGAATTATTTCATCAATAGATTTAGATTCATGCAACTCAATTAATTTATCTAAACTATTATTTTGTAAATTTTGAAATCTTCCAATAATTTCATAACCCAATTTTTTATTTTTATAAATTTCTTTGGCAATATCTTCGGTTGAATTGTCTGATCCAATTAAAACAATTTTGTGCACACCAATATTTTTAGAATATAATATTTTTTGAATACCACGAACAATTAATCTTCCAACTGATACAAAAATAAATGAGAGAACCCAGGCAACCAGTAATATAAATCGTGAGTCAAATAATTCACGAGAAAAAAAAGCAGCCACAATAATAGCTAGCATTCCAGTTGAGCAAGCTAAAAAAACTTTGCCCATTTCATTAAAAATTTTACGAGTACCTTTAATTTGATATAAACCAGCAATTACAAAAATTACTAACCAAAATAAAGCAATCCACCAAATATAACTTAAATATGTCTTAAAATCTAAATTAAAAATAATTGGTCGTATTTCTTGCACCCATTTTTCATAGCGCAAAAAATAAGCAACGATTGCAGCTGTTATTATCATTAAATAATCAAGTGGAACTAAAATCGCAGAAAAAGTTAAATCAGATTTTTTCATAAAAATTATTTTAAGGATTAGGCAAGATCATAAGCCGAATTCTGTCCCCTCCTCTCGCGAGAGGCGGGGTGCGATTATCTATCTGTGCGTCTAATGACTTGCACCAAAATAAGGTTTACCACACTTCCTTGTCACCAAGGAGTGAGAATCGTAGCACTTTACAAAATTGTAGAGCACATCAATTCACTTTTCACCTTTGATCCCAATTACTCGGGATTAGTATAGTCTCTGTGGCACTGGCTCGAGGTTTTGGCTTTGACCATTAAAAGTGGCACGATCGTGAACTACTTTTATTGTAAGCCTTATACCTGGTTGCATTTCGCAACTATTATTTCTTAATTTAATAAGATTGGTGTTCGGACTTTCCTCCCCGCTCTTCGCGAAGGTTGGGGCAATCACTCACTTACCTAATCCTTGTTTACTATATTACTACAAAATGAATTTTTTGTCAAAAAAAAATAACCCTATATACTCAGGATTATTTTTTTATTAAATTATTTATTTATGTTATTTTTATTTTCTTTTTTTTCTTGCTCTGCTTTAGCTGCTGCCATTTGTTTTTCATATTGCATTAATTCAAAAACAGTTCTCCAAAGACCTAATAACAAAGCGCAATATTTATTTAAAAATTCTTGACTCAAATTATTGATTTTTTTTGTAATTGGTCCGAAAGTTAAATTTTGAAACAAAAAGAAAGTTAAGCCTAAAGGTAATTGTAAATTTGGATACAAATCTTTTTGAACATCAAAACTTTTCATATCAACATCTGCTTTACCAATATGTTCTAAAACATTTCCTAATAAAACATAAAATAACTGCTCAGAAGTTTTTTGATAATCATTTTTTTCTAAAGTTTCTATAATTTGTTTATTAAACTTTTCTATTACTTCAAATTTTTCTTTTTTGATTTTGTTATTTTTGTTATCTTCTTCTGCTTTTTGAAAAAAGCTTTTTATTAGTAATTTATAATCTTCAAGAGAATCTCGCTCTAAATTTTTTTCAATATATGTCCAAGTTCCAACATATTTTTTAATTATATCTCTCTGCAACTTAAAATACTCTTTAAAATCATCAATTTTAGACAATTTTCCTAATTGTTCATTAACTTGTGTGTGAAATTCTTGCGCCATTTTTGCGCGTTCTTCATCAGACAAATTATCAGTGTTTTGATTGTTGTTTTGGGTGTTAGTCATATATTATTAATTTATATTAAATCTCACATAATGTCAAATATTCTTTTTTTAACAATATAATGTTATGCTTAAAATATGAAAAAATACAAAAATTTAAAAATTATTTTCGCATTGGTTATAATATTTTTTGTAATTATTATTTTTATTAATCCGCGTGGAAATTTTCCTTTAAACGATGACTGGGTTTATGGACACACAGTGTCTGAATTATTGTTTAATAAACATTTAGATTTTTATGAATGGACTGGCCCAATTTTAATTGCACAAACTTTTTATAGTTTTTTAATTACAAAGTTAACCGGTTTTTCATTTACCTGGTTGCGTTTATCAACTCTAATATTGTCATTTTTGACATTAATTACTTTTTATTATTTGTGCTTAAAATTTACTAAGCAAAGAATACTAATATTTTTAGTAGCTCTAATTTTATTATTTAATCCATTATTTTTAAATACCTCATTTACTTTTTTAACAGACATTCCTTTTTTATTTTTTTATTTGTTAGCAATATATTTCTTTCTACATTCTTTTGACAAAGAAAAAAATATTTTTTTAATTTTTGCATTTTTATTTGCAATAATTAGTTTTTTTATTCGTCAAAATGGAATCTTATTTTTTATAGCTAGTTTATTGTTTTATTTTGACTTATTAAAAACTAAAAAAATATCAAACCTTAAATCAAAAAAGTTTTTATTATTATTTCTTGGGTCTATTTTAATTTGTTTTATTGGCTATTTTTTGTTTAAAAATTATATTAATATTAGTGGTGGTCAAACACATTTAATTGAACAAAATTTTGGTTTACATATTTTAAAATGGTTTTTCTTTACAATTCAATATCTCGGCTTGTTTTGTTTGCCAATTTTAATTTTATATTTATTTAACAAAAAATTCTATATTAAAAAAAATATTATTTTCTTTTTAATATGTTTATTGATTTTATTAATTATTTCATTTAATTTTAATTTATTTTTTCCTTATAATCAAAATCTAATTAATGATTATGGGCTCGGCCCCAATGTTAAAGTTTTACAGGGCCAGCCCATTCTAATTTTTGATTTAAATTTAAAAATAATTTTATCTATTATTGCCTGTCTGGCTGGCGCATTACTATTGAGTGTTTTAAAAACAAAATGGTTACTTATTAAAAACAGTCGCAAATTGACATTTGTGGCCTATAACATTTTTTTGCAATTATTAATTATTTTGTTTTTTCTTGGTTTTGATCGATATTTTTTACTGCTTTTGCCATTTATATTAATTCTAATTTTACCTGATTTTAAAATAAATAAATTCACTTTAACAATTTCAATTTTACTTTTGGCTATTTTTACATTTTTTTCAATTTCTTTAACTCGAAATTATTTAGATTGGAATAGAGCTAAAAATATTTTGTATCAACAAATATCACAAACTAAATTTTATTACCAAATTGAAGGTGGTTATGAATTAAATGGTTGGTACACTTATAATATAATGCAAAATTTTCCAGTAATTGTTGATTTAACAAAACCTTGGTATTTACATAGATTATTTAGCGCTAATACGAATGAGTATGTTATTTCTTTTTCTGTTTTACCAAAATACAAAATTCTTTCCAGCCAAGAATATTATAATTATTTTTTATTTAAAAAAATAAAAATTTATTTATTGCAGAAAATATATTAAAAAGTATGTTCCTGGAACATACCAGGAACATACCAAAAAATGTTTCAATTGGTTACAATTTGTAACCAATTCATTTCTTTATTCTTTAAATTCTATTCAACTGCTTGGTGCGCATGAAAACAAATTGTATCAGTAAAATGTTTTTCTTTAAATAAAACTTTGGATGTTTTCAAATCACGCCCTGATGTCTTAAACCAGCGTTGAAATAAAATTTTAAAATTATTTTTTTGATTATTGTTTTTCATAAATAGTTTTACCTTGTTTTATTACTTCTTCAATAAAAAAATCTCCTAGATTTATTTCTCTTTTCAATTCTTTGGGTGTATAAATTTTAAAATCTAATCTACCTGGAAATTTTTTTTCATCTATTGAGTATCCTTTTTTGTAAAGCAACTTAACTAGATCACGGCTTCTTTGCCATTTTGGTTTATTTGTTTTTTTAATTACAAGCAAATCAATATCACTATATTTTTTTGCTTCTCCTCTTGCATGAGATCCAAAAAGTATTACCTTTTCTGGTTCATAGGATTTTATATCTGTTAAAATCTGTTTTAATTTTTGATTAAGTATTTTTTTAGTCATAATTTTTATACACAGATTCATCTTTATTTTTGATTTTATTATACCATTAATACTGTAATAATCAAAATACACAAAACAAATTTATAATAAATTTGCCACCCAATTAATTTTTAATGATAAAAAAGCGTAGATAAATAATAATATAAAAATTATACTATATAAAAATTCAAGTTTATATTTTTCTAAAATTTCAGCTAGATTTTTAAAGCCTAAATAAAATAACCATGGCCATGCAGATAAAATAAAAATAACCTTTAATGTGCCTCTTTCAATAAACGGATATTGGATTAGATTATATAATAAAGCCATTAAACTTGATGTAATAAAAATTAAAAATAATAAATTAATATCTGGTTTAAATTTATTTTTTATTAAATTAAAAATTTCTTTTAAATATCCAAATATAAAAAACAAAATAAATAAAATTCCCAAATAAAGCATTAAAATTGAATATTGAAATTTTTCTAAACTTAAAAAGCGAAAATTTCCTGTTTGGATCTGTTTTTGAATATTATTTAAATCTACATTTCCACTAATATTATCATAATCTATAAATAATTGAGCAAAAGTAATTGAGTAAAATGAATTTCTTCCAGATTGCCAAAAAGGATTAGTAAAAATATCAAAATCAAAATTTAAAAAAAACTTTTTAGAAATATCTGGATGTTGTTTTAATTCTGTTTGCTTTAAATTTTCATAGTTATTAATTGTTAATGACTGTCCAAAATTTTGCGCTCGATAAATTTGCCAAGGCAAATTCAAACAAAAAATTATAAAAATAATAATTAAAATATAATATAAAAACTTTTTATTTTTAAAATATATAAATTTATAAAACAACCAAATCAAAACTGATAAAATCAATATTAATGCTGATAATTTTGTAAGCCATGCTAAGGCCAATAAAATGCTGATTAAAATTATTTTTTTATTAACCACCCCCAACCCCTCCTTGAAAAGGAGGGGAGGTTCTATTTTAACTAAAAAATAAAAAATTAAAATTACAAGCCAAAATAACCCTAATTCATTGGTTAAATAATTATTAACCATTATTAATGGTGTGAAAAAACCAACTCCTAATAGAGTTGATAATTGCACAAATTTGTTTTTTGTTAATAACTTAAGTGTTTTATAAAAAATATATAAAAATAAAATATTAATAAAAACACTAAATATTTGTAAAAACTTTATTCGCTCAAAAAAATCTGCTTGTGAATTAAAAAAATGATAAATTTTAGCTGGAATTGCCAATATAATATAATATAATGGAGCATGCCATGCTAAATAATTTTCATTAAAACTTGGTAAACGAAATTTATCTTCAATACTATCAATGTATTCAATATGTTTTGCTCCGTCATAACCCCAATAACAATTATAATTTATTGCATTATTTAATTGAAAAATAAATAATATTAAAAATATCAAAATTAAAATAATAGTATAAATTTTATTTTTGTTCAGTATCATTATTATTGCTAGATAAATACAATATTACAAAAAACATCCAAAACATTATTGCTAAATCATTTTTAAAATATGGCACATCAACCAAGCCGTGAATTAATATAACTGTCAAACTCCAGAATAAAGCCAGAAATAAATAAATATTATTATTGTTTTTAATATTTAAATAAATTTTTCTATAAAAAATAAAAAATAAAGCAATAAAACTTATTAAACCAAATAAACCAATTTCAGACCAAAAATTTAGAAATATATTATGCGGGTATTGAAAAATCTCAACAAAATCCCAAATATGATAAGGAGCTACTAAATTTTGATAACCTGACAGACCTGCTCCTAAAATAAAATTATTTTTTATCATCTCTATACTTTCAGTCCACATTTTTAAACGCACCTGCCCACTCCAATCTTTAAGAAGCAAAGTATCTGTAATATTTTCAGGGACTAGTTTAAAATAAAAACTGCTAAAAATAATTAAAATTACTAATCCTGTTAAAATAAAAGTTTTTTTTCTAAATAAATTAATTAATAAAAAACCAGCAAATAAAGCAATCAAAGCTCCTGTTGATTTTGCCCAAATAATTGCTAAAAAACTAGAAAAAATAATTAAAATATTTAATATTATTTTAAACAAATTTTTAGTTTTTTCTTTAAATAAATAATAAATATTATAAAATATTAACGGAATAATTGGCGCTAAATATAAACCAATGGCATTTGGAAAACCATAAAAACTAGTAACACGAAATGTTTCTTGTTTACCCCAAAAAGTATATGGTACAAATAATCCAGTAAATTTTTGCAAAACAGCTAAGCTAGAAATTAAAATTGCACTAAACCCAAATGCAGTTAATATTTTTAAAATATCTTTTTTTGAAAAAATATCTAAAAAAATAAAAAATAAAATAATTGGCTCAATAAAATATGCTTTCCAAATCCCTAAAGCAGACTTAATTTCTAATGAAACAAAAACAGCAATTGTTGCTGTTAAAATAAATAAAAATAAAATAATTAAAAAACTATTGTCAAATTTATTTTTAAATTTTTGAAAAATATTTATTAAGTTTTTATTTTTTATATTTTTAGCTAACCAAACTATAAAAACAATGCCAATCATTATTTCTAAAAAAGTAGTTGGTAAAAAAAATATTTGAAATCTTAATAAATAACTTGGTAGTAAAACAATTAAAATTAAACTTGCTAATCTTAAATTTAATATTGAAATTATAATAAAAAATAATATAGCAAGAAATAACATAAAATTTATATAAATCAATAATTTATCACACTAACCCCTAATATTCCACCGCCAGGATTACCAATAACTGAAAAAGCGGTTTTAGTTAAATCAACAATGCGATTATCAACATAAGGGCCAGTAGAAACAACTTTAACTTTAACGCATTTTTTAGGTGTGTCAATTCTACAAACTTTAATATATGAACCAATTTTATGATTATTTGAAGCGCAATTATAAGGTGAACTTGGAGTTAATGCATCTCCATACCAGCTTGCCCAAGCTTCAAATTCATCTGGGATTTGAAATACAGCCAAAATAGCATAAGGCAAATGAATTACAGCGCGAGTTAAGTTATTTTCTAAATCATTGTTGCCAGGCAAAGGTTTCCATTTTTTTGAACCTCCATCCCAAAAAAACATTTGTCTGCGATGCATGTCAGTATTTCCATATTCATCCTTTAATTCAAAGTTCTTAATAGCGGCATAAAGAGGTTTATTTAAAACACCAATTCTTGGCTCGCCTAAAAAATCAAATTCCCAAGCAGAAGAAACTCTTTTATAATTTAATTCATTGCCAAATGCATCTACAACTGGACCATCTGGTGCCCAGTTTTCACTTAATTCGCGTAAAACAGCTGTAGCTGCTTGCGAAATAGCCTTATCAACTACTCCGAGCTTAAATTCATTCTCGCCAGCTACAACAGTATAGCCTTTAAGAATAGTTGGCTCATCAATGTATAATCTCCACTCACGCACTGCCCAAGGTTGATTTTCAGCGCTAGCTGTTAAAGCAAGAAAACCAAAACATAAAAAACAAAAAAATATAACTAAAAACAAGCTTTTTTTAAACATAAAATTATTTTAATTATTTAATTAATTTTAACACACTTGTTTCTAAATCTCAATCTAAATATTGTCTTGAAAAAATCAATTATTTCTTTTTTACCTAACTTAGATTTACCTTTTTCTCTGTCAACAAAAATAACTGGCACTTCTTGTATTTTAAAATTTGATTTTTCTAATTTATAAACCATTTCAACTTGAAATGCATAACCATTGCTTTGAATTGTTTGATAATTTATTTTTCGTAAAACTTCAGCTCTAAAACAACGAAAGCCTGCTGTTAAATCTTTTGTTTTTAAATTTAAAATTAATCTTGAAGTTAACATTGCTCCATCTGAACAAAAATGCCTCCACCAATTCCATCCGATTATTTTACCTCCTTTAATTTTTCTTGACCCAATAACTAAATCTGCATTATTTTTTGCTTCATCTAGCATTTTAGGAATATCTGCTGGATTGTGTGAAAAGTCAGCATCCATTTCAAAAATAAAATCTGCATTTTTTTCTAATGCAAATTTAAAACCTAGGCGGTAAGCTGAACCCAAACCTAACTTGGCAGTTCTGTGTATAACTTCAATAGAATATTTATTTTTTAAATTTTCAACAATTTTTCCAGTTCCATCTGGAGAATTATCATCAACAATTAAAATTTTTAAATCTTGAATTTTTAAATCAAAAATAATTTTAATTAATTTTTCAATATTTTCTTTTTCATTATATGTTGGGATTATAATATAAATCATAAAAAATTAATATAAATGCGACCAATTTCCAAAACTACCTAATAAATTTATTTTATTATTTACAAAAATTTTGTTACCTAAATTCTTAATTTTAAAATATTTATCATTTGAATTTTTAATTGGATGATCAAAATAATATCTATAATTTAAACTAATATCTTTCAATTTGTCCATTAACAAACCTAATTCTGCAGCATCACTAAAAGCATAGTCATCATGATAATTGGCTTCTGAAAATTCTATTGTTGAATGAAACTCTAAACGATTTAAGTGCTGTCTATCTGAAAAAAAACGACTGCCACTAGCATAAAATAAATAAACTCTATAATCATCGTCATTAAAATATTTTCCCAACAAAGCTTGCATTAAATAAAATTGAGCACCTAAACCAATCGGCCTATGGCCTAATTTAGCCTCAACCATTCCATTATTAAAAGTAATTTTTTTAATATTATAATACATTTTTTCAGCAAGATCAGTATAATCTTTTTGATTTGTAATATCCCCATAAATCATCAACATATAAGCTGAAACTGTATGATAATGTGGCGTAAACGATTGCATTTTATTTTCAAAATACCAACCATTATTAGATATCGTATTGACAATTGCTTTATCAATTTTATTTCTTATTAAATTGTTTAAATAATTTTTTTCATCTAAATCTATTTTATTTTTATTGTAAAGATAATTAACAATACATTGCCAATGCGCGCTAGCGATGATAGCACGATTTTCTGTATCATTTGCTTTAATTCCTTGCTCTAAATAATTATTAATTAAATTTAAAATTTTATTTCTTTCTTTTTTGCTAATTATATTTGGCACATTTTCTATTATTCTAATCATTAAAAATAGTGCTTCTGAATCATTGAAAGATTGTGTATATGCTGGTCTGTTGCTTAATTCATAATACACCTGAAAAATTGATCTGCGTAAAATTCTGCTGGCTTTTTTATCATTGTTAATTGCTCTATATTTATAATAAGACGCTAATGCCATCCATTCTCTTGCTGTTTTTGGATTTTTAAAATCAACAATTCCATATGTTGGACTACGATATTTTAACCCAAAATCATCAAAATGTAAGCTATAACGATTATAAAAATATTCTAAATAATTATCTAGGTTTTTTTCATCATTACTTTTATTTAAAGCAAATAAAGAATTGGCTGGGAATAACAACGAAATTAAAATAAAAAAAGTAATATATTTTTGATGTTTTTTAAGCATTTTATTCTTTAATAAATTTATACTTATAATACTCTATTTCTTTTTTATTTTCAATATCAATAAAAAATAAATTTTGATTGTTGTTTAATTCTTTTTTTTGAATTGAACTTTTATAAATAAATTCTTTATCAACATTGTCCGTAATAATGATTATTTTTTCTATTTTTTTTGGAATTAAAATAATATCTGAATAATGTATTTTAAGTGAAGAATAATTTTTTATATGAAAATAAGCCGGTCTTTTTTTGTCCCAAAAAATTTCATACAAATTATATTCTGACAAATAATATTCTAAATGTCGAAAATATTCAATTGAACTTGGAAGCCAAATTAAACTATCATTTGGACGAAATTTAAAACCTTTTTCTGCAATTAAAATAGTTATCTCTGGATCAAATTTTTTAACTGCTTTAATATAATTTTGAATTTTTATATCAAACTTTTTTATAGCTTGATAGCTATAACGATTATTCCATAAATTAAAATTGTGTATTTTATTGTTTAAATAACTAAAATATTTATTCTTTTTAATTAAATTTGAATCAATTAAAGTAAAAATTAATATTTGAGATACTAAAATAATAATTAAAATTGCATAAAACAATTTTTTGTATTTATTTTTAAAAATTAAAAATAAACTAGCTAAAAAAATAATTATTAAACCCAAAGATATTGTCATTAAATATCCAGGATTACCAAAATGAATAAAAATATAAATAAAATAAGACGGAATTAACCAAATTAAATATAAATAAAATATTGAATTTTTAAAAATATTTTTTAAATTTACTTTTTTAATAAAAAACAATGAGATTATTGGTAAAGCAAACAAAATATTTAAAACAGCTAAATTAATTTTTATAATATTTTTAAAATTATTCCAAACAACATTTAAACTCGCTCCATTAAAAATTGAGCTTGATTGTGAGGCATGACCTAATTGCCAATTTGCAACTTCTAAATATTTTTGCCAGCCTCCTGATAAAAAAATTAAAGGAATGCACCAAGCCAAAATTGAAATCAAACAAATTACAAAACTTATAAAAACTTGTTTAAAATTTATCTTTCTATTTTTTAATAAAACAATTAAAGAAAAAAATAATAATGGAAGAAACAAAACAATCAAACTTTGTCTAAAACCACCTGAAATTCCCAAAATAAAACTAAACCAATATAAATATTTATAATTTTGTTTTTTAATAATTAAAAGAGATAAATACGCAAAAATTATTGAAAATAAGGCATCAAAAATATATGTTGATGCAACTTCCCCATAAAACCAAAAATATGGATTAAAAATTAAGATTAAGCTTAAAATTAAAGCAAATTTTTTATCTTCAAATAAAAGCTTGATAAAATAATAAAAAAATAAAACAGTGAAAAAACTTGCTATAATACTAATCAAAACATAAGAAAAATTTGGATTATTAAAAAATAAATTAAATATTTTACCTAAACCAACGTATAAAATATATCCAGGCGGATGAGGTTGATGTTGTTGTAAATTAAAATTATCTAAAGCCAAAGATAATTGAACGGCATCCCAGCTATATAATATTTTTGAAGCAAACGGAATACGGCTAATTAAAATTAAAAAGAAAAACAAAATTTCAGTTTTATATTTTTTAAACATAAATAAATTTATTATTTTCCTATCCATTCAACATCTTGCCTAACTAACAATTCTTTAGCTCTTAATGGCTCTGCCATAATTTCTTTTACAATTTTTTCCATTCTCATTCCTTGTGAACCTTTAACTAAAATTACATCGTTTTGTTGAATTTCATTTTGTATAAACTTGCCAGCTTGTTCAGAATTAGCAAAACTTACTGCGTCTGTTGAAATATCAGTTGATTTTTCTCCAACCACAACTAATCTATCAACTTTAAACTGCTTAATCCACTCACCAACTTCCTGATGTGCAGTTTCTGTATGCACGCCTAATTCAAGCATGTCTCCAAGAATTGCCCAGCGCTTTCCATTGCAATTAAGTCGTGATAAAACTTCTAAAGCCACTTTAACAGCTTTAGGTGATGAATTATATGTATCATCAATTATTAAAGTATTTTTAATGCCTGGAATTATTTGTAAACGACCAGCTGGAAATTTAAAATTTTGCAAACTATTTACTGCATTTTGTAAATCAATATTATAAACTTTAGCAACTGCAATTCCAGCTAAAAAAGAACTTAATTGGCTTAAAGCTAGAATATTTTTAAAATTAGCCTGAATAACTTCTTGATCACTAATAATTTTACAAGAAATTCCTTTTCCATTTGAATTATAATTTACATTTTCAGCCCGTATTTTAGCATTTAAATTTGTTCCATAAGTTAAAATATTGGCTAAAGTTTCTTGAATCATTGGATAAACTAATTTATCGTCAGAATTTAAAATTGCATAACTATTTTTATCTAAATGTGAAACTAAAACTTGTTTTTCTTTAATTATATTTTCTAATGTTTTAAAAAATTCTAAATGACTTGGACCAATTGCAGTTACTATCCCAATTTTACAAGGCGCTAAATTTGTTAAATATTTTATATCTCCTATATGATCAGCTGCCATTTCTAAAATCAAAATATTTGGATAATTTTTGTTTTTAAATAAAATTAGTTTAATTGCTTTTAAAAATATTATTAGCCATTTAAAAATATTTTTATTTGCTGATTTTGCATTTATAATTGTTAAAGGCACGCCTAATTCTGTATTATAATTTTTAATATTTTGCCTAACATTAAATTTTTCTTTTAAAACTTGAAAAACAACTTCTTTTGTTGAAGTTTTACCAACAGAACCAGTAATTCCAATTATTTCTGGTTTGTATTTTTTAAGAATTTTTTTAGCAAAAAATGCTAATATTTTTTCTATTATTTTTTTCATGGTTTTTTAAAACCTGTCCTGAGCGACCTCTAGGGTCGTTAGGAGCCGAAGAATCCCAATATAAAAATCTGTTTCGAACTTTTAGAGCCGCTAAGAGTTCGAAACTTTTAAAAAAATTATTTGCTTTAAACTCTTTAAAAAGTTTCAAACTCCTAAAGGTCATAAAAGTTTGAAACAGAGATTAAACTTCTTTTTTCTATCTTTATTTTATAATTTTTAAAGATTTTAGTCAAAATAAAAAAAACCATCTCAAAATTAAGATGGTTTATAAAAATATTTTCTATATCAAAATCATTCCAAAATATTTGTGATACCCAACAATTTTATCATTCGCAGGGATGACAGGAGAAAAAGTTCCGAACAGTCTCTGACTTGCCCCGCCGATTCGGCGGGTTCGTCAGAGCCAAGTTCTGAACAGGATTTAAACAAATTCTAGTACTTAAACACAGGATCCTTCGACTCGTCGTCCCTCTGCAGAGGGACTCTTCGCTCAGGACAGGCTAGACAAACCATTCTCTTTACAAATTTCTTTATAAGTATCAAAACTTGGTTTTGGAGTGCGTTCTAAAGTTTTAAAATTAACATCAACTAACCCAAACTTAGGGCCAAAAGCTTTATCCCATTCAAAATTGTCTAACAAAGACCAATGAAAATAACCGCGAACATCACACCCAGCTGAAATAGCATGATGAATTTCAGTTAAATGATCAATTAAAAATTTGGATCGTTTTGCATCGTCAGTTGTAGCAATGCCATTTTCTGTGATATAAATTGGCAAATTAAAATCTTTAAAATCCATTAGCACATCAAAAATTCCGTGAGGATAAATCATCCAACCCATATCTGATAATTCCCTTTCCTGTTCTGTGACTTCTTCAACAACTGGCTTTAAACTTCCCTTTTCTTTTTTAAGTCTAACTCTGAAATAATAATTAATTCCTAAAAAGTCGTGATGTTTTTGTGTTAAATCATAAAATGAATGATTAATTAATCTATCTGCTGCATGAACATAAAGCAATTCAATTAAACGATGTTTTTTATATGCAGCAAACGACATAACATTCATTGAAATACCAACTTTAGGTTGGACTAAATTTTTGTGAATTACTTTATAAGCTTTTTTATGCGCGCGCGACATATTCCAATAAACTTTAGCAGCTAATTTAATACTTTTTTCTTGCGGAGGCCAATAACCTTTAAGATAACTCATATCAGCATAAATTTCAGGTTCATTAATTGTAATCCAAAAATCAACAAAATCTCCCAAATTCTTTGTTATAAATTCTACATATTTTTTAAAATATCTTGGACTTTGCCAATTTGTCCATCCACCTTTTTGAGCAAGCCAACTTGGTAAAGTAAAGTGATTTAAAGTTAGCATTACTGAAATTTTATTTTTCTTTAATTCTCTTAAAACTTTTTTATAATGTTCTAGCTGATCTAAATCCCATTGTCCTTGTTTTGGCTCAATTCTTGCCCATTCAATTGAAAGTCTATGCGCATTATTGTGCATTTTTTTAAGCAAATCAAAATCTTGTTTATATTTATTATAATGATCACAGCACTTATCTGATGCTTCAAATTTTTGATTTTTAAATTTTTCTTCTAATACATTTAATATTTTGCCTTTATTTTGCTGTTCCCAAAACCACCAATCTGAATTGGTGTTATTGCCTTCAACCTGATGTGCTGAAGTAGCTGTTCCCCACAAAAAACCAGATGGGAATTTGAGTTTTTTCTTTTGATTTATCATTAACTTAATTTTACATTTTTAATGATTTTTAGTCAAAATAAAAAACTGCAATGCTATAATATAACACTGCGGTAAGTCGATTATTTGCTTTTAGATTGCTGGTTGCAATTCTGGTATTCTTGTTTTTTCTTTAAGTTTATCTAATATTTTTTCGTGTGTTTTTAGCTTTTCCTCATGATTTTTTATTTTTTGAGTATGTTTTTCAGAAGCTAATTGATGAGAAGTTAATTCATCATCAAGTTTATTCAAAACTTTCCCCTGCTTATCTAAAACATCCATAATTTCATCATGATTTTCATCAATTTTTTTGTCTAATTTATCGTGAACTTTATTAATTTTAGTATCTAAATTAACAAAAACATTAGTTAAATTACCTTTAACTTCACTTACTTCATTTTTAACTACCTTTAAATCATCTTTTACTAGATTTAAATCATCTTTTGTCACAAAATCTTTTAAATCGTCTTTAGTGGCAGTATTTTTCAATTCTTGTTTTAAATCGTCTTTGGTAGTAAAATCTTTTAATTCATCTCTTAAAACTTCTCTAAGTTTATTTTCACCAATTAAATTGTTTTGATTTTTATTTTCCATAAAATTGTGGATAAATAATTTATTGATTTTATTATAACATAATTAAATAATAGAAACCACTCTTCCCAATCCTTCCATAAAGTGTAGTTTTAATATTACCATAGTTAAAGCTAATAAAATTACCCACAAACAATGCATTATGATTGGTTTGTGCTGAATTTCCACACGAACAATTATTGTAATAATTAAATTTAAAATTATAAATCCTAAAACAATTAAAAAGAATATTTCTGAATATTTAACAAATTTAGCCATCCAGCTAGAAGAATTTTTAATTTCTAATTTAACTTCTTGTTGAGCTGACTTTTCCAAAACATTAATCGGTCCAGCTGTTTGCTCTGTTTCAATTGGCGGCGAAGTTGGATTAAAACTTTCACCAGCTATATTTGCATAAGTTTTTCCAAAATGTTGCACAACTAAAGTTGTTTCTACACCATCGATTTCACCAATAACAACAGCAATTCCAATTTCAGAATAATTTTTTGATAAAATATTGTCTTTATGTGTTGGCGAATCCATCCAAGCTGATATTGCATCTTCAGCTTCAATAAAATTCATTGCTAAATTTTCACCAGCAAATGTATAATTATATCCAACTTCCTTAAACCAATGCCAAGGTTTTACTTTACTTGGTGAATTATGCGCGAAATAGTTATATTTTAACATATCTTGAGCTTTTTTCATTGCTGAAGCATCTAAAATTAAACTATGTTTTAATATTGGTAAATTCTGTGACTGTCGTTCTTTATTTGTTAATTCAACAATTCGTTTAGTTGTTATAGTTGAAAATTCAGCTGAACCAGGAAAACTAAACGATAACACACCAACCAATAAAACCTTAACTAAAATTAATAAAAACGAATAAGCTATTAGAGATTTATGACGAATAGCATGTGGTTTATGATCATTGCCAATATGCGGCACATGCCAATTATATAATTTTTTAATTATTTTTTTATGCATAAAAATTATTTTAATTCAACTTCTACTTCTATTTCTTGCTTACTCTCTTTTTTCAAAATTGTCAATTCTATTTTATCACCTGTGCGATAATTTTGAATTAAATTAGTCAAATTATAATTTCCATTAACTCTTTGATCATTTACTCTAAGAATTATATCATTAATTTTTATTTCTGTTTTTTTAAATGGTGAATCATGATTAATTGCAGTAATTAATGCACCATTTGTGCCAAAATCTGATGTAATTGAAGTTGCTAAATTAATATATTGTATTCCCAAATAAGCTGTTTGTGTTTTATCAATTGTTATTAATTGATTAAAAGATTTTTTAAAATATTCAGCAGGAATAATATAATTTAAACTATTATAACTTGTTAGTAAACCAATAACTTGTTTATTAAAATCAAAAACAGAAGCACCATAATATTTTTTATCAAAATCTTTGTCTAAAGCAAAAAATAAATATCTTTTTTCTGAATCACGAATTAACTTTGAAGTAATCTGAAAATTTTTATCAGCAATGCGTGTGGAAACAATTTTTTTATTAAAATATTTAACACCTTTTAATAAAATATTTTCCTGACCTAACTGCACTTCTGAAAATTTAGTCATTGAAACCACAGGTAAATTTTCAGCTTTAATTTTTAAAAATACAATACCCAAATTAATATCCTGTTTTATTTCTTGAACTTTAAAAATTTTGTGGTCTTGAGTAACAACTGAATATTGAGCGCCCAAAGAAACAACATCATTAGTTGTGGCAACCCAACCATCACTTGTCATTATTAAACCATTTCCAATAAAATCTGAATTTGTATAAAAATTTTGAGCATAATCAGAAGAATTTTCAGAACGATATTTAAAAATCCCAACTCCCACTGATGAAATTTCCGAGATAACTTCTAAAAATCTCTGATCTTCCATTACTGTTGTTTGTTCTTGTTTTTCAATAATTATATTAGCAGTAGGTAATAAAGAATTTATATCTAACCATGAAAAAAGAGATGAATTAGACAAAGCACCAGATAAAAATAAAAATAAAGAAACCATTCCAGCTATTAAACCAAAAATCACTGCAACAACTAAACTAATAATTAAGATCCTTGAGTTGCTTGGTTTGGGTTTTTCAAAATGAGAATTATATAAATCAGATACAGCCTTAACCTGTTCTTTATCATCAGTTTTTTCCTGCTGATTTGATGAATTTATTTTTTTGGTTCTAAATATTTTTTTCATAAAATTACAACCACCGCGCAGTTACAAAAGAAATTAAGATAATTCCTACTCCACCTAAAATATAAAACAAAACTTTTTTCTTATTCCAATTTTCACGCAATTGATAATTAATAAATTTAATAAATAAAAAATAAAAAATAGTGCAGCAAAATGCTTTAATATAATAACTAATTGGCAACCATGTTAAACCTAAACTTAATTCTAAAATCAATAAACCTAAAATATAAAAGTATGCTATATTTTTTTTAATTTCAAACTTGTTTAACCATAAATTTAAATATAATAATATTAAAGCCAATAAAACTAAAACTAAACTGATTAATAAAAAAGAAATATTTAAAAATATTTGAAAGGCAAAAAAACTACTAAATAAAAAAAAGAAAATCAAAATTGATATATATTCATAATAACGATTTAAACTAAATGGCTGATATTTGTGCGAGCGATATAAATAAACAAAAACAATTTCAAAAAAAGCTCCCACAAGCAAAGCAGTTAAAATTAAAATAAAATATTTTAAATAAAAATTTTCAACAATTAATAAAAATAACAAGCAAGATAAAATTAAAAAAAATACTAAAATAAAAAATCTAAAAAAATCCAATAATATTATTTTTTTAATAGTTAAAAATCTAAACAAAATAAATAAAGCCAAAATAATTGCTAGACCAAAATACCAAATATTTTCTGGTGTTTGCAAAATAAAATAAAACGCAATCAAAACAATTAAACTAGAAATAAAAACTGATAGTTTTTTAAAAAATAACATAAATTATTTATTTAACCACGGATTTTTATCTAAAAAGTTTTGCCAATCTAAATCTAAATTTTGACTTTGTGTTTGACAATTATTCTTTTCTTTATCCAATAAAATAATTAATTCTAAATGAAAAACTTTAAGATGCAATGGCACAGTTAAATTTAAAATTTGTGTCACGGTCTTTGGTACTTGGATTTCACAATTAAAATTTTCTTGTGATCTTAAATCTAAATAATTTTGCAAAACAGATTTAACTTGACTTGAATAATTATTTTCTGATTCTTGTTTTTTTTGCTCTGCAATAACCTGCTCTGCATTATCTAAATTATTTTGTTTAAAATCTATTTGAATTAAAATAATTACACATAAAATAATTGTTACAAAAACTGCAATAAAAATTGCTATTTTATGATGATGATAAAAAAGATGATGAGATGATTCATCTGACATTTTAAAATGTTTATGCATATATTTTTTGTTTAATTTCTTTCTCTTAATCCTTCAAATGCTCTTAAAATTTCTAATGGAATTGCAAAAACCACTGTATTTGACTGATCTGATGATAAATCATTTAAAGTTTGCAAAGTGCGCAGATGTAAAGCTCCTTTAGCTGTATTCAAAGTATTAGCCGCTTTAGCCATATTTTCCGCGGCAATAACTTCACCTTGAGCTTTAATAATAACAGCGCGTTTTTCTCTTTCTGCTTCAGCCTGTTTAGCAATTGTGCGTTTCATGTCTTCTGGCAAAACAACATCTTTTAATTCAACATTTTCAACTCTAATTCCCCATGGATCAGTTGCTCTATCAATTATAACTTGAATTTTTTTAGAAACTTCATCACGATTTGATAATAATTCATCTAAAGAAACTTCACCAGCAGCGTTTCTCATTGTTGTTTGAGCTAATTGTGAAACAGCATGACGAAAATTTTCAACTTCAATAATTGCTTTAGCTGCGTCAGAAACTTTGTAATAAATTACTGCATTAATTC
>CAZAVD010000003.1:30693-47109 GCA_964488715.1 uncultured Gammaproteobacteria bacterium
TATTGTCATCCCGAGCGAAGCGATGGGATCCCGTGGATAACAAAATTAGTTTATATAATATTTAATTTATTTTTATAATTTTCCTGGTCCAAGCGGATCGTAACCATTTTCAACTTCTTCCCCATCCAAATATCCATCTCCGTCAGTGTCTGAATTATTTGGATCTGTTGCCCAGATATTATTTTCTTCATCATTTGTTAAACCATCTCCATCTGAATCTATATTTATTAATTCTGACTCTTTATCAAATCCAGCTGTTGTAGCAAAATGTTTACCTTTACTTAATTCATTGGCACCAACCTCTAATTTAAAATCAAGACGATAAGATGATCCATCTTTACTTTGATAATAATAATCAAATTCCGGAGAATCAAACTCAAGACTAAAGGTATTAGTTAAATCAAAATAAGTTAGCCCTGAATTACATTCAGTTGAAGATACAAACCCTATTTCAAAATTAAAACAAGAATATCTTTTATCATTTAAACTTATTTTTTCTTGGTTTATAGGATACTGATTAAAATCTGTAAAATATATTGTTAATGCGGTTTGAATTTGTTTAATTCTACTTATTCTATAAACATCTCTATTTTGCGCTCTTGCCTGTTCTAATTCATCAATCACTCCAAATAAGTCCTTCTCTTGTTTTGCTTCATCTATTAAAATTTGATTTTCTACTGGCAAAACTCTATTTATATTTTTCATTAACATTCCTTCTGAATTAAGTAAATTACTTGCAAATGCAAAACCGATTGCAATAATTGGAAATAAAATTAATAAAATTATAGCCCAAATTTTATGTCCTACATTATATCTTTCTTTACTATTATCATTAGCTTGTTTATTTTGAACTAAATTTTTATAAATATCAAAATCAAAAACAAATTTATATGGTTCTAAAAGAAGTGCAATTAAAATATTAATTAAAATAAGTATGAAATATAAAACAAAAGAAATAATTGTTGCAATAGTTCCTAAGCTTCCAAATAAATTAATTAAAATAAATACTGCTGTAAAAATAAGTTGAATTAAAAATTGAAAATAACTAAGTAAAATTTCGCGTTTAAAAATTGACCAACGGTATCCTCTGGTCAACTCTGCGCTACGGCGTAAAGCTGATACTCCTTTTTTATTTTCTAAAACTACTACTAACGGCGCAAAGCCATACTTTACAGCCCAAATAACCCCAGGCACAATAAATAAAATAAAACCACCTAAAATAATTAGTGATTTTAATAATGACACCCAGAAAAAACTTAAAACTTTTTTAAAACTAGCTTTTAGAATTATTTTTTTACTTTCTTCGCCGGTTTGTAAAAAATAAAGATAAGAAACAGCTGACCATGAAACTCCGTAAATAATTACAGTAAATATTATTGATGCTAATCCTAAAATACCCAAAATTACACTTATAACATTTATTGTTGCTTCACTGGCATTAAAAACATTTCCAAATAAAAACCTTGATAAAGCATATAAAATTAAAACAACTATAAATGGTATCACTGCTATTAACCATGACAACAATTTTGGAATTAAATTCAAAAACACAAACCGCCATTTTTTTGCCCAAGTTAGTATGATTGAAGTTTTAAACAAAGTTCCAATACTTTTTAATGGCGCGTCTTGTGGTTGAAATCTTTGATGTTCATTTTCTTCAGACAAATGTTGCTTTGGCATTGTTTGAATGTTTAAATTTGAATTGTGATTTGTGTTTTGATGGATTGAAAAAACATTTGCGCATTTTTGACAATATTTTGCGTCATTTGGATTTTCAAATCCGCATTTTGAACAAAGCATAAAATTTTTAATAATTATTAATTTTAAAAAATATAAAAATTATTTTATCTTTTTCTTAATAAACTCAACTAAAGCTTCTGCGTATTTTAATGACTGATAGGCTTCTTGTTTGCCAGCTGGCGGATATTCAACCATTGGATATCTAGCAACAAAATAAAACTGTACCAAATAATCTGTCTCTTCCACATAATTAAGAAAATCTTTATCTATTTCTGCGCAAATTTTTAATAGTTGAGTTAAATCATGATTTTTAGGAAATTTTTTATGATGATAAACTAAAAATCCTTTTAAATACTTTTCTACTGCTTGTTGAAAATAAAAACAAATTTGTGGATAAAAAGTATTAAATTCTTCTAAATTAACTTTAGCAAATTTAAATTCATTTTCTGCAATTTTAAACCAATCTTTAGACAGATTTGAATTAACTTTTTTCATATAAAATTTTACCTTTATTAATTATATCTTGAATAAAAAAATTTTCTGAATTTAAACTTTTTTTTACTTCATTTGGTGTTAAAACTAAAATATCAAATGCAAAATTAAATTCATTTAAATAACCTCTAACTTTAGGAATCCTTTGATAATAACCTTGTTTAGTATTTTTAATAACTAATAAATCAATATCTGAATTTTTATTTGGTTTACCCCATGCATAACTACCAAATAAAATTACTTTATCTGGCTTATATTGTTTTAATCTTTTTATTATTGGAGAAAAATTTTTATGCATATTAAATAAATAAAATAACCCCGACTACTACAAAAATTACAAAAATTGTGACTAAAGTAACAAAAAATATATTTATAGCTTGGCTTATTTTGTTTTCTAATACTAATCTAATTGGCTTGCCAAAAACTAACAGCCCTGAAATTAAAACACTTACTACAAATAGCAAAAGCATAAATAAACCACCAGTCATAAATTCATTCATTTTAGAACTGTTGTTGCCAATAATATTAAATAACAAAATGACTAAAAAAATGTAAACACATTCTAAAAAGCCACCTGCAATACCGTATTTAATAAATTCATTTTTGTTTTGTTTCTTAAAAAACATAAGTTTATAAATTTTAATTATATATTATCAAATGAATCTGCATTAATTTCTTCCCATTCATCACTTTCCCATTTATATGCTTTTAAAAACTCTGCTCTTTCATCTTGAGAATAAACTTTTTCCACTTTAACATTGCTTCCAATGCGGTTAGAAAAAATTGTTTTTTCATTCAAAGTTCTGGGTTTAGAAATCCATTCTAACTTAATTTTACCAAGTGGACTAGAAAAAATCAAAGTTTCGCAAACTGAATCTGGCACATCTTCTAATGTGTTTGATTTTTCTTCTTCTATGTTAAATTTTTCACGAACTTTATCTTTTAAATCTAACCATTTGTCTTTAGTCATAATGAATTAATTGTATCATACTAAACTATAAAGAACAAAAATTATCCTTATACCATTTAACTTGTTCTTCTAAACCATCTTCTAATTTTGTAGTTGGGTTATAGTTTAATAATTTTTTGGCCTTATCTATTACAGCACAGGTTTTAATTTGATCTCCAGCACGAGCAGGATGTTTAACTATTTTAGCTTTTTTATTCAACAATTTTTCAATAATTCTTATACCTTCAATTGTTTTTCTTTCCGAATCCGAGCCTAAATTAATAATTTGGCCAATACATTTTTTAGGATTTTGTGTAATAGTAAAAAGTCCTTTAACAACATCCTTAACATAGGTAAAGCTTCGGGAATGGTTTTCACTACCCTTAAAGAGTGGGATTGATTTATTTTCAATAATACTTTTTATTAATTTTGTATATAATTTTTCAGGTCTTTCTCTTGGCCCATATACAGAATAAAGTCTTATAGAACAAGCTGGAAATCCGTTTTGTCTATACTGTGATAAAACTAATTGCTCTGCTGCTAACTTAGTGACACCATAAAAAGAAGCAGGTTTGCTTATTGCTGTTTCTGGTAGCGTTGCCTCATAGCCATAAACAGAAGAAGTTGATATATTTACAAAACATTTTAGTTTTTTATTTTTTAAAGCAAAATTAATTAAATTTTGCGTCGCATATATATTGTTTTTTACATATGTTTCAAATGAAACCTTATCTGAAATACCTGGTTGAGCAGCAAAATGATATATATATTCAAAATTGGGTTTAATCTTTTTTGAAAAGTTTTTTAATGTCAAATCAGTTATATGCAACTTAACACCTTTTTTCTTTATTTCTTTTGCATTTAATTCTTTTAATTTTTTAGAATAATAATTTGTAAAACAGTCAACACCAATTACCCCAAAACCTTTATCAACCAAAAATTCACACATATGTGATCCAATAAACCCAGCCGCACCAGTTACTAAAACTTTAGTTTTTGTTTGTTTGGGCATGTTTAAATTGTATCATAAAAAACATAAAACCAAAAATTCTCTAACATTAGCAAAGAATCTTTTGGCAGGCGATGAGGGAATCGAACCCCCGACTCAAGTTTTGGAAACTCGTGTTATACCACTTAACTAATCGCCCATTAAAAATACTTAAAATAAAATTATTTATACCCCAATCTTTTCATTAAACCTACATAAGCTGAACCAAATTGTTTTAATTTTCTTTCTCTTTCTCTGGCCAAATTTTCATTAATATATGTTTCAAAATAAATTAATTTTAAAGGTTTTCTATTTTTAGTTGATCTAACTTTTCCATTTTTGTGTTGTTTAGTTCTTTCTTTTAAATTAGATGTAAAACCAATATAAAATTTATTGTCTTTCAGGCTTAATAAAATATAAACATAATAATACATAACTTTAAAAAATCGGGCACATGCGCGGAGGGAATCGCCCCGCCCTTCGCGAAGGGCGGGGTTGGAAACTCGTGTTATACCACTTAACTAATCGCCCATTTAAAGAAACTAAGGCTTATTTTACCTTAGTTTCTTTATGCAATGAATGTTGCTTACAAAACTTACAATACTTTTTTAATTCCAATTTTTCTTTAATGGTTTTTTTATTTTTTGAAGAATAATAATTAATACGCTTACATCCTGCGCATTCTAAACCAATAAGTCTTTCTTTGTATTTTGTAGCCATAAATTTTTATAATTAATTTACTGGAGCCACCCGTCGGACTCGAACCGACGACCGACGGTTTACAAAACCGTTGCTCTACCAACTGAGCTAGGGTGGCAAGTTTATTCATGGTGGACCCGAGGGGACTCGAACCCCTGACCCCCTCCATGCCATGGAGATACTCTAGCCAACTGAGCTACGGGCCCGAGGTTAAAAATTTACTTAATAATTTCTTCTAATTCATCTTTCATTTCTTTTGCCTTGCCCTTTTCAAAATGATCTCGAATTGGTTTTAAAAATTCAACTAACCAATCAGCAACAAACATTTTTAAATCTTGGGGATATAATTTTTTATTAGCAAAATCTTTTTCTAATTCAGAATAATTTTCATAACTCACATTTCCACCATATTTTTCTTCGCGTTTTATTGTTGCCTTGCCATCTAGATTAGCAAAAATAATATTTTTTGTCCAGTCTAAAATTGGATTAAATTCAATCTCGCCTTCTGGACAAAAAGCCTTATTGATTTTTCTTCTTATATCTTCTTCTAAATCTTCAATAAATACACAAGTTTCTGGCTTTGACTTGCTCATTTTCATTGCTGACCAAATTTCTCTAATTCTTGCTTTATCTATTGGCCACATTGGGGGTTTACCTAAACCTAAAATCAAAGGATGATGAATAGCAATAGGTTTGATACTATTGGTTTTTAATTTAGATGCTACTTCTCGGGCAATCACATGTGCTTTTCTTTGATCCATCCCTGCATGCGCCAAGTTTAATTCTTGAATAAAAATATCAGCAACTTGCATTGGGGGATAAATTAACCAAGCAAAATTAACACTATCGCCAGCTTCCCTGCCCATAATTGTGGTAGATTTTTTAACCCTAGATAAAGTCAAATTTTTACTAACATCAATCATTGTTTGCCAATATTTGTCATTATGATGATATAAATCAGTACCTAAAACAAATTTTAAATCTTTTGGATTACCGCCAACTGCTTTATAACATTGTGTCATTCCTTGTTTAAAATAACCAACTGCTATTTTTTTTATAACTTCAGGATCTCCTCCAAGTTTATCATTAATCCAAGCATGCCAATCAGCTAAAAAAATACTGCAATCTATGCCAGCATCTACAAAATCTTTAATTTTTTGCATGCACATTAAACCTGTTCCTAAATGAATTCTTCCAGAAATTTCAAAACCAATATAATGCTTTAATTTGGTTTTATTTTCTATTAATTTTTCTAATTCATCTAACCCAATAACTTCTTCTGTATTTTGAGTTATTAAATCTAATTTTTGTTTTGTATTCATATTTTTTAAATAATTTGGTCCAAGGGGTAGGAGTCGAACCTACCTAAACTGGTTTTACAGACCAGCGCATCAACCGCTCTGCCACCCTTGGTTTAAATAACCTTTTTTGGAAAATCTTTTATCCATTTCATAATTAGCAAAAATAACTTTTTATCATAATATCTAACATGTATAAGACCATATTTCATTTTTCCAATTTTATTTTCTCTATAATCTTTACGTATATATGGTTTGGTAAATTGTTTTTTGGGTATATTAATCAATTTTGACCAATATTCAATTAAAAACTCTGGTTTTTGATTAGAATAACAATATAAATAAATTCTTAATTTATTTTCATCTATTCCACAAATCTTTCTTAAAAATGATAAAAATATCTTTATCATTTCCGAATCACTATTTGCAAAATCTATATTTTTCTCGCCAGACCACTTAGAGCCTTCTGCCCAATATAGCATTATGCCTGCTATTTTTAATTGTTTATCATCTGAAGTTAAAACCTTTTTAAGATTAAATGAAACTTGTCTTCTTTCAAATTGTAATGAGTTGCTTTCTTTGGCCGTTCTTCTTTTAATTTTATGTTTACGAAAAAAATAGTATCCCGCATCAATTGAAATATTTAATTTTTTTGTTATTTCTTTAACACTCAAACCTTGTCTATACAATTTTTTAATGTTATTTAATTGTTGATCTGATATTGTTGCCATATCTATAATTATATCAAATCAAACAGCAACTGCAAACTACTAGCATTTACACAAAATGTTTTTTATAAACAAAAAATACACTATTTTCAGTATATCATATATCTTATATTGATTCAACTTAATAGTCAATACCTTTAATTGCTTGAATTCCTTTTTGAAAAGGATGCTTAATTTCTTTCATTTCTGTAACTAAATCTGCATATTTATATAAAATTTCTGGACAATTGCGTCCTGTTAAAATTAAGCATTTATTTTTGCTATTTTTTTTAAATATTTTAATAATTTCTAAAATATCAATTAAATTGACTAATTTTAAATTTAAGGCAACAAAAATTTCATCTAACGTAATTACGTCGTAATTACGTGACTGAATTGTTTTTTTTGTAAAATTTATGCCTTTTTTAGCTAATTTTTTATTATTTATTATATTTTTTTCATTATTTATAACAAACCCTACACCAAAATTTTTAATAATTAATTTTTTTAATATTTTTTTTAAACTAACTTCTCCAGATTGTTTTTCAGATTTAATAAATTGAATTAATATTACTTTTTTATTATCTCTTAAACTTCTTAAATTCAAACCTAAAGCAGCTGTTGTCTTGCCTTTGCCAGTGCCAGTGTAGATAATAGTTAAATTTTTTGGTTTATTCATAAAAACTTATCCACAATTTAAAATTTGACAAATATTTTCAATTTGTTATTATAAAATTAATTATGAACTTTTATGGAGTTGAAATGCAGAAAGGCTCTACTGCGGAATGTAAGTAGTTCCCGAGCAATCGGGATAACGAAAACATTACGATGAAGGTTTGTCGCCCTTCCAGCTCCACAAAAATTCATAATTGTTAAGATAATTTTTTTTCTTAATCTAAAAAAGGTCACAATAAAAGTTTGTTTTTGATTTTTAATCTTTACATCTTCTAAAGAACATGAATAATTATTATCTTTTATCTTTTTTATAAAACAAAAATCACCCCGTTTGGGGTTTTATTTTTATAAATCAAATCAGGATATTTAACAACTTTATGTGCATAATCAATTAAAAAATCAAATTCTTCTGCTGGTCTTTTATCATAAATATGTTTTAAACAATTTGTAGTTATATATACTCTTGAATCTAATTTTATTTCTTGAACAACTATATTTGTTAAATGACAAACAAAAACAGTTCTGCCAGATACTGCTGATTTTGCTGGAGTTCCCTTAATATAATTTTCATATAAATTTTTCAAAATTTCTCTTTTGTCCATAGAATTTTTTGATATTGACAAAATATTTTAAATTTACAGAAATCTATCTTTCAATAGAAGATTATGTACAGATTGGGAAAATATACTGTGATGGTATTATTACTGGTGATATAAAAAAAAATTAAAAAACAACATCCCTCACCCTAACAGGCGAGGGTTTTTTATTTTGCTACTGAATTCCCGCCAGAGGCGGATAAAAATTCAGTAACATACTCAGTAGCAAATTTTAATTTAGAAATTTTATAACGGGATCCTTCGGCTCCTAAAATCCTAAAGGTCACTCAGGACAGGCTAGATTTACCCTGTACATTTCCCATATCCACAAACTGGGCAGGTCATACATCCTTCTTTAACTTCTAATTTTTGATTACACTCTGGACAAACTTCTTCTTTATTCGCATCATTCGCATCGCTTTTATCCATCAAATCAGTCAAACTTGGTTGTTTGATTTTAACTGGAACTTTTTCAGCTTCACGCTCTTTAACAATTTCTTCTGTAATACCAGGATCTCCTTCTGGCAACTGACTGATCTTATCTCCTCCTGTTCCAATATTTAAAACCTGAGCATCTCTGGAACCGTCACGATAAATAGTAACACCTTTACATCCTGTTTTATATGCCAATAAATAAACTTTTTTTACATCTTCAACAGTTGCTGAATTTGGGAAATTAACAGTTTTAGAAACAGCATTATCTGTGTGCGCTTGAAAAGCTGCTTGCATTTTAATATGTGTATCTGGATCAATATCATGTGAAGTAACAAAAACTTCTTGCCATTTTTTTGGCACACCATCTACTCCGCGCACAGATCCATGTTGCGCAACCTCACGCATTAAATCTTCAGAATAAAACCCTTCCTGGATAGCAACTTGTTTAAATAAAGGATTAACTTCAATTAATTCATCACCTGCATCTAAAATATTCATCCGTGTATAACAAACAGCAAAAAGTGGTTCAATGCCTGATGATGCTCCTGCAATAATTGAAATAGTTCCGGTTGGCGCAATTGTTGTTACAGTTGCATTACGAATTTTATAATCTGTTTTTTCATTATCAAACACAGATCCTTTAAAGCCAGAAAAAACACCTCTTTTTTCTGCTAACTCCTCTGAAGCACGATGACCTTTTTCATTAATAAAAGTCATTATTCTTTCACCGAGTTTTAAAGCTTCTTTAGAGTCATATGGAATTTCAAGCTTAATAAGCATATCTGCCCAACCCATAACTCCTAAACCAATTTTTCTAGTAGTTTCTACCATTTTTTCAACTTTAAGCAAAGGATAACAATTCATATCAATAACATTGTCAAGAAAATGCACAGCTGTTTTAGTAATTCTTTCTAACTTTTCCCAATCAATTTCTATTTTCCCCTTACTGTTGTCTTTTATCATCTCTGCTAAATTAATGCTTCCTAAATTACAAGATTCAAAAGGTAATAATGGCTGTTCACCGCAATCAAGACTCACGATTCCGTTGGTAATGAAGCTTAAAGTAACTGGCTCAGTCAAATCATAAACTCTTTGTTTTCCTATTTTTTTAATTTCTTTAATTTTATCTTCAAACTCACTTTTATAAAAATTCTTAGTTTTAAATTTTATTAATTTAACTTGATGTTTGTTTTTTAAAAAACCAACTTCTTTAATAAATTTTACAACACTATCTCTAGATATTTCTAATTCAAACAATACCCCATCAGAAGTATAAATTTTTAATTCACCTTTCTTGTTTATATATGGAAATATCTTTCTTGGTTTTCGAGAACGATTATATATTGTAGTCTTAATGCCTAAATTTATTAGAAGTAGTTGAACTCCTTTTAATAATTCTTTTGACTTTGAGGTTAATCTCACATATGAACTATGATCTTTTCTAAAATTAACTGTACCATCAGCTGTGAATAGCCCCTGCAAAAAACCAATTACTGATTCTTTTGTAGCAGTAAAAATACTTTCTGGCACTACTTTTTTATCAGCTTTAACTGCTTTAACGCCCAATTCTTTAAAAAAATCTACCATTCCTTTTGCATGATAAGATAAATGCCAAACTTTATTTTCCCGTTGAACTTCTTTAATATCTTTTTCATACCAATGATTAATAATTTTTTTAATATAATCTAAAATATTCTTATCTTCGTTGCTAAATACAAAGCCAATACGACAATTTTTATCACCTGATCGCAACCAACCATCACCTATCAATAAACCTAATACTTGCCCTAATTCTTTTGACCATTGAGTTGGCAAGTTATATTTTTTATTAACTGATAATTTTTTATTTTTAGAAAATTCTCCAGAACCAGATTGAATAAAAATTTTATCTCCTTTTTTCAATTTATCTAAAGCCACCCATCCATTAGCTGTACGAACTTTATGATCCAAAGTGGCTGTTATTTCATAACCAGAATTAGTTGTTAAACAAGCAACTGGTTTAATCCCATTATTAAGATATTGTGTAACTGGTCTTATTTCAACTCCTTGTTTTTCCTGAACTCTTTTGTCAACTAAAATTTTATTTAATTTATTTTTTATTTTATAATTTTTATACAAATCATCAATTCGCTCTAAACCATTTTCTGTAGACACTCGTGTTTCTCCAATAACACATGGGTTTGTTGATTCTATTTCGCCAAGTTGTGGTGTTGGGTTAAAAGCATTTATACGATCAATAAAAACAATACCTGGATCGCCATTTTTCCAAGCATTAGTTACAATTAAATCAAAAACCATTTTAGCTGATATTTTTTTAACAACTTCATTATTGCGTGGACTAATTAATTCATATTCTTGATCTTTATCCAAAGCCTTCATAAATTTATCTGTAACTGCAACTGAAATGTTAAAATTAGTTAAAGTTACCATATCTTCTTTACAAGAAATAAAAGCCAAAATATCTGGATGATCAATGCGTAAAATTCCCATATTTGCCCCTCTGCGAGTTCCACCTTGTTTGATTATATCAGTTGCTGCATCAAAAACTTTCATAAATGAAATCGGCCCTGAAGCAACTCCGCCTGTTGACTTAACTCTATCTCCATCATGTCGTAATCGTGAAAAAGAAAATCCAGTGCCTCCACCAGATTGATGTATTAAAGCTGTCCATTTAATTGAATCAAAAATACCAGCCATGTCATCTTCAATAGGTAAAACAAAACAACCAGAAAGCTGTTGTAAATCACGACCTGCATTCATTAAAGTGGGAGAATTTGGCATAAATTCTCGCTTAGCCATCATTTCATAAAATTTCCGTGCAGTTTTTTTCACATCAATATCTTGATGATAAAGATTTTTATACATTTCATCTGCTTGAGCAATATTTTTAGCAACGCGTTTAAACATGTCAGATGGTTTTTCTGCAACTTCACCATTTGTATCTTTTAATAAATATCTCTTTTTCAAAACAACTAATGAATTTTCTGTTAATCCAGCTATTTCCATAACTTCAGTTAACGGAATATTCATTAATCTTCTTTCTTTATGGCGTTGGCGATAAACAATATATACTCGAGCAATGTGCTGACAATTTTCTGCAATCAAAATTTGAATAATAATATCTTGAACCTGCTCAACACTAGGAATTGTATGACCATCATATTTTTCATGCAATTTATCAACCACAATCTTAGTTAATCGTTGTAATTCTTTTTCATCTTTAAACCCTGCTGCTTCTGCGGCTTTAGTCATGGCTTGCAAAACACGTACTTGATCAAAAGGCACAATGCGACCATCTCTTTTTTTAATTTGTTCTACTTTTTTTGACATAAATTTTAGTTTTTCCACAGCTTTTTATTTGCGCTGTTTTCATTATAGCACACTAAATTTTTATAACAAAAAATCGTGTTTTTAACACGATTTTTTTAAAAAATATGAGTATTTTACATCATTTTTTTTCTAATAAAGGCTGGAATTTCTAATTCTTCTTCCTCTTTTGATTTTTCCGTTGTATGTATTGATTTATTTATTTTTTCATCATCTTTTGAAACGCGCTGTTTAGTAATTGGTTCTTTTTTTAATGTAGAAGATGGCTGTTCTATTTCTTCAGGTGGATTAAAATCCATTTTTTGATCTTTTCCACGAACTGGAACTGTACCAAAACCTGTAGCCACAACAGTTACTCTAACTTTATCTTTCAACTCATCATCAATAACTGCTCCAAAAATAATTTTAGCATTAGGATCTGCTGCGTTTGTAATTACTTTTGCAGCTTCATTAACTTCGGTCATTCCCAAATCCTGCCCTCCAGAAACTGTAAATAAAATACCTCTTGCACCTTCAATTGATAATTCAAGCAAAGGCGAATCAATTGCTTTTTTAGCTGCTTCAATAGCCCGATTTTCACCTGTTGATTCTCCAATACCCATTAACGCAGATCCTGCATCATACATTATTGACCGTACATCAGCAAAATCAACATTAATCAAACCAGGAACTGTAATCATTTCTGAAATTCCTTTTACTCCACTTCTTAAAACATTATCAACAACTCCAAAAGCCTCTAAAAGTGATGTTTTTTTATCAATTGTTTGTAAAATTCTGTCATTAGGGATAGTAATCATAGCATCAACATTATCAGCCAGCTTATCTAAGCCCTGATCAGCAATAGTTTTGCGTTGAGCCCCTTCAAAAGAAAAAGGCTTTGTTACAACGGCCACAGTTAAGGCGCCTAAACTTTTTGCAATTTCAGCAATTAAAGGAGAAGCTCCTGTTCCTGTTCCACCACCTAAACCACAAGTAATAAAGACCATATCAGTATCTTTTAATGTTTCACGAATTTGATCAACTGCTTCTTCGGCTGCTTTTAATCCAATTTCAGGATCCATTCCTGCCCCTAAACCACGGGTAATGTTTTTTCCAATATGCAATTTACGTTTCGCTGAACTATGATGCAGTGCTTGGGCATCAGTATTAATTGCCATAAAATCAACACCACGAATTTTGTCAGCCATCATTCTATTAACTGCAGCTCCACCAGAACCGCCAATACCAATAACTTTTATTTTGGCAAAAGTTTCAATTTCTGGATGAACTTCTTTGCTGTTTAAGCTATTAGATTTAACTTTAGGAATTTTTACTTTAGACATATAATTATTTATAGTTGAACACATATTTTGTTCAACAAGTAAAATTAGTTGTTCACATTTGAGTTTATTATAATAAACCTTTAAAAATAATGCAAGCCCGACTTTTGTCGAGCTTGTTTTTAGAATATTTTTATTATTTTGTTTTATGGTATCAAATCTTTTATCCAATCTTTAATTTTTTTACTCCAACTACTGACTGATTTTAAATCTGGCATTTTAAATTTAAAATTAAATTTAAACTTGCTCTCGCCTTTGTGTTTTTGAAATTCTGAGCCCCAAACACACAAACCAACAGCAGTTGTATAAGTTAAATCATTTACTTTATCAATAGCTGTTTGCACATCAACTAATTTTCCACGAGAAGCTGGTAATCTAAATTCTTTTTTAGCTAATTCAACAACACCAGGCAATTTCGCCCCACCTCCAGTTAAAACAATCCCAGCTGGCAAAGTACCTGACTTTTCAATTTCAATTAATTTTTTGTCTACCATATCAAAAATTTCTTGCATCCTTGCTTGAGCAATTTCAGACACATATTTAAGTGATATGTCTTCATTTTCTTTATCATCAAATTCATTAAGATTAATAACTTCATTTTTATTAATCTCTTGTGATATGGCCTGACCATAAGTTAATTTAATATCTTCAGCAATATCCAAGGAAGTTCGTAAACCAATAGCAATATCATTAGTAACATGAGAGCCACCAATTGGCAAAACATGAGTAGCTAAAATATCACCTTCTTCAAAAACAGCAATTGAAGTTGTTGAATTGCCAATATTAACTAAAGCCACTCCTAATTCCTTTTGACGATTAGTTAATGAACATTCTGCATTAGCTAAAATTGAAAGAACTAAATCGTCAATTTCAATACCTGTACGGTAAACTGATTTAGTTAAATTTTTAATTTGAGCTGAAAGACCTTGAATAATTTGTGTCTCAACTTCCAAACGCACTCCATTCATTCCAACTGGATCTTTTATTCCTGTTTGACTATCAACACTAAAAATTTTAGGAATAACATGTAAAATCTCATAATTTGGCGGCGTAGCAACTGCTTGTGCTGCTTCAATAACACGCTCCACATCTGACTCACTAACTTCGTTATCAGCACGAGAAACAGCAATTACACCTTTAGATGCCATAGTGGAAATATGAGTACCTGAAATACCAACATAAGCATGATTAATTGGCTGACCAACAATTCGCTCTGCATTTTCCAAGCACGAAGTAATTGATGATACAGCATCTTCAATACTAATAATCATTCCTTTGGAAATTCCAATTGAAGGAGTTTCTGTAACAGCAATCACATTTAACTCGCGTTCTGGATTTATTTGACCAACAACAACTCGCACTGATGAAGTACCAATATCTAAACCTGTGATAAGATTGTCTTTTGACATATTTTAATTATAGCGGATTTTCAAATAATTTAAAACTATTTAACATCATTTCAAATGTTGTGCTATAGTTTAATTCATTTTTTAAACCCACATTCATTGCAATTATATAAATATAATTATTATTAATTAAATAAACATTTAACTTATCAGGACTGCGAACACCTGACCAATTACCAATTAAAATTTCTTCTAAATCTTTTTCATCTATTGTGGAATTCTGGCTTAAATACCAGCTTTTGGCACTTAAAAAACCACTATAATTTTCTTGTATAATAATTTGAACAAATTCACCAGTAGTTGAAGTAAAAATTATTTGATCATTTAACTGATTTGTACTCATCTCCCATTTAGCAGGGTAAGTAATAGAATATCCAAAATCTGAATTAACATAATTTTTGGTTAAATTAGCATCTACAAGTTTGCCACCTTGATTTGAATTAGGATCATAAAAATTTAAAATCTCTTCCCCATCTAAATAACCATCATTATCTGTATCTTGTTCTGATAAATCTGTTGCCCAAAGTTCTTCTTCTGTGTCAGTTAATAAATCATTATCAGTATCTAACGCAGGCAATAAAATTAATTCTTGCTCCAAAATTTCTTCTACTATGAATTCTTCTTCTATTTCTTGTTCAATTATTAACTTTTCTTGTTCTAAAATTTCTTTATTAAATTCTTGCTCTTGTATTTCTGTTGATTCTGGTGACTGCAATGCTGATTGTGGCTGTTCTATTGCTAATTGTTTATTTTGCGGACTTTCAATTGTTTTTAAAAATAAAAATGCTGCTAAGCTTAATAAACTAATCACTAACACCCCGATCAAAATTCCAATCAAAATATTTTTTTGCAAACCGCTAATTTTTTTCTTTCCAAGTTGGCCTTTTGTGTTTGTTATCTTTTTATCATTACTAGCAAAAAACTTTTCAGGCATTGAGTGAATTAAAACTTTACTTAAATCAACTTTTTTATTATCTTCTTTATCTGTTAAAATTTCTTTAACTTTTTCTGATGACAAAATTTCTGAATTATCCTCAGTTTTTGGCTGTGTTTTAATTTTATTTTTAAAATCAAACATAAAATTATTTATAATTTAGCTTTATCCCCCTTTAATGGGCTATAGCCATTTTGAACCTCTTCCCCGTCTAAATATCCATCTTGGTCAGTATCTGGCTTTATTGGATCAGAAAAATAAATTTGAATTTCCTCAAAATCATTTAAACCATCATTATCAGTATCAAAAGATTGCGGATTAGTGCCTAATTGATTTTCTACACTATCTGTTAATCCGTCTCCGTCAGAATCTTTTTCAAAATATAATTCATCTTCAGTTTCTTCTTCAACTTCTAAATCAGTTTCATCCAAAACATCTAATAATTCTTGAAAACTTTCTTCACTATTCTTATCTAATTCATCAACTTTATTCTGAGTAAAATACTGAAAAGCAAAGACACTGGCCAAACTTAAAATAATAACAAAAAAAACAATAATTACTATTAAAAAGGTTTTATTGCGAGCAGGGCGTTGTTGTTGAGGAATTTCCGGCATAACTGGAGCTGTTTTAATTTCTGCGGATTCAGGTTTAATTGGTGGAGTTTCTAATTCAGATTTTTGTTGCATTGTTGGCACAACTGGTGTTTCTTTTAAACTTTGAGGTTCAGGAATAGGATTTTCAACAGGAACAGCGTTTTTTAATGAATCTTCAATATTATGACTAGGTGAATTATCAGTGTCAGCCAAAATATCTTCTATTGGACCTTTGTTCCCAGAAAGTTGTTTTTTGTT
>CAZAVD010000004.1:0-38743 GCA_964488715.1 uncultured Gammaproteobacteria bacterium
TGAACTTCTCGCTATCGCTCGACCACGCTGCGCTCTCCTCCTTTCAGTCGTCGGGTCGTCTAACAGCGATTAAGAGGAAAATCCTTGCAGGATTTTACCCAAATTGAATTTTTGGAGGTCGCTAACGCTCCACTCTCAAAAATCCAACTTCTCTTAATCGCGATGTTATGTGAAATAATTTTTAGCGACCCCATAGAATAATTTATAAAATCTAAGCGATAAATATCCATTATGAGAGAAACTTCTGCATTTGAAAAGTTGGCAACTTCCGCATTAAATGTTTTCTTTGTTTTAATCATATTCTTACCATTGTACTTTTTAGTTGATGATATTTTTACAAAGAAACTCATATTGATAGGAATATTTTTTGGTTACAACATTATATTTCTCTTATTCAATCAAAATAGATGTTTAGGAATGATGATTATGAAAACCAAATATGCCAAAAAATATTCAAAGTCACAACATTTCATTTGTTCAGTTTTATATACACTAAGTTTCTCAACTTTATTATTTTGGATATTCTTTCCATTTGATTTATTCTTGTTCAATATGTTGCTGATTCAGTTACCAATAGTAATTCTCAAGAAAACAACATTACATGGATATTTATCTGGAAATATCACAACAGTGACGGGTCGCTAAAAATTACTTGCTCCGTTTCACTCTGAAAACTTCTTTTATCCCAGATATTATCAAAATTTTCTTTAATCACAACACACTCAAATCTCTCTAAAATATATTTTAATTTTTTCCAAGTTTTTTTAGTATTATAATATTTAATAATTTTTTTTAACCTAGGCATTTTAATGTCTGGTTTTTTTTGTAAATCGTATGGATGAAAGTGGAGACAAGCTGATTCAGTTTTTAATTTGTTTTTTAATAAAATTTTATAAATCCACCACGGAATAATACGAATATAAATTCCTCCAGTTAAAGGCAGTTTAAATCTGCCATAATGATAGACAGAAAGAGGAAATTCCACTAAATTATTATAAATTTTATATGGAATAAATTTATCACTTTCTACGCCATATGAACTATTTTTATAAATTTTTTTAATTATTTTAGGAAATTGATAGGGAAATATGGAAGAGTCGTATTTAATATTGTTTTTTTCTAAAATTTTTAAAGCCCATTTTGTTTTATTATTTAAAGAAAAATTTGGCGCCCGATATCCAATTGGTTGTTTATTAATAATTTGAAATATTTTATTTTTTAATATTTTAATATCATTATCAAGTTTTTCAGGAGTAATTTTATATAATGGCTTGTGATCCAAAGTATGAATTGCAATTTCATGTCCAGCTTTATTTATTTTTTTAATTAATTCAGGTTCTTTATCTAAAACCTTACCACTTACAAAAAAAGTTGCTTTAGCATTGTATTTGTTTAATAAATTTAAAAATTTATGTGTAAAATCAGACAATGAGTCTTTTTCATTGCCTGTTAAATATGACCAAATTGAAGGTGATTCATACCAATATTCAAAGTCTATTGTTAGAAAAATTTTATTTTTATTATTTTTCACAAACATAAAATTGCCTAATACTAAATTCACTTATAAATCTAAATATTTTTTGTAATTTATTTATTATTTTTTCCACAAAATTTTGTAAAAATTTTGGACCTAATGGAAACAAAAAATCTGCTTTATGTAAAATCAATTTAAACCCAGAATCTGAAATTATTTTTTTCACAGTTTTAGAAGCTAAAAATTTATGTGGGCCTTCACCGTGATTTGTAAATAAAAAATTATATATTTTTAAAAAAGGCTCAGCAGTTGATGGAGGCAAGCTCATTACTAATCTAGATCCAGGTTTTAATACTCTATAAAATTCATTAACTAATTTTTGTGGATTTGGAGTATGCTCTAAAGTTTCTAAAGATAAAATTGCATCAAAATGATTATCAGAAAAATTTAAATTTTCTAAATCAGTTAAATCAAATTTAGCATCTGGGAATTTCTTTCTAGCTTTTTCTATAAATTTAGGTGAAACTTCTAAATTATAAATATCTAAATTTTTATTTTCTTTATTTAAAAATTTAATAGCATTACCAGTGCGTGACCAAATATTTAAAATTTTATTATTAGATTTTAAATTTAAATATTTAATACTTTCTAGATATCGTTGATAATGAGCATCGCCAATATTATTATTAATATCATCATATTCATCTACAGCACTATCCCAAAAATTTGATATTTCCTGAATTGTAAAGTTATTATTGATTTTCATTAATTTTTAAATTTCTTAACAAATTTTTTATCTAATAATTTATTTAAAATTTTTTTCTTAATAATATTTGGCACTAAATAATAAATTTTAATTAAAATTCTTTTTAACCAAATAACACTTATATTTATTTTTTCAACAGGCCAATCTGGATTAAATTGATTATAATTTATTATTTCAGATAAATTATATTTTCTTGACATATTTTGTAATTCATTTTTTGCATAACCAACTAAAACATAAGAAATAGGGGAGAAGTATTTTGGAATATTAAAAATTTTTCTTATATCTTTTTTCTTTGGCAAATGACATACCCAACAAGTTCCTAATCCTAAATCAACAGCAGTTAAATTTAAATTTTGAATTGCTGCTGCTGCGCTTTGAATATAATCATAATAATCTAAATCTTGCGTGCGATTATCATATAAAACTAAAATCCCAACTGGCGCATTTTTAATTACAATAGAACCACCTTGATCAACTAATTTATTTTTTAAATCATCTTTATCAACAACAATAAATTTCCAGCCTTGAATATTACAAGCTGAAGGCGCATAAGTAGCAGAAGAAATTAATTTTTCAATTAATTCTTTTTCAACAGGTTTATCTTGAAAATTTCTAATACTGCGTCTGGATTTTATTGCATTTTGTAGTTCCATAAAAATAACTAGAATTAACTTGATTTTTTATTTATCTCTCTTCTTAAAGCAGCAATTTGATCAGCCATTAAACCAAAAAAGAAAATTAAAATTGAAGTTATTAAAATAAAAATTGTGCCTTCTGAAATATTTAACAAAGTTAAATCATAAATTAAAAAACCAAAACCAATTAAAAACAAAATTAAACTAATTGGAAAGAAAATTCTTAGCGGTGAAAAAAGCATAATTAAGCGTAAAATCAACATAAAATAAGTAACTGCATCTTTAAAATTAACTTTGCTCTTTCCGCCATCGCGTTTATTAATTTTTACAGTCACAAATTTAACATTTAATTTTTCTTTAAGAAAAGCAAAAATACTTGTAGTTGAACAAGAAAATCCATCTGGATATAAATGCGCAAATCGCAAAAATTCATTGCGTTTAATTAATCTCAAACCACAATTAAAGTCTTTGACTTTTTTTCCTAATAAATATCTTGCCAACCAATGAATAACTTTTTTACCTGGCTGACGGATCCAAGGCCCTTGATAACCAACTCGTTCACCAGAAATTAAATCATAATTATCTGTATATTTTAACAAATCACTAATATAATCTACATTATGTTGACCATCAGCATCAAATGTTAGAATCCAATCATATCTTGCAGATCGCGCTCCAGTTTTTAAAGACGCCCCATAACCCTTATTGTATGGGTGATTAATAATTTTAATCCCGAATAGCTGAGGATTACTAATAATTTTTTTAGTGTTATCTGTTGATGCATCATTAACTACAATAATTTCAAAACTTTCTAAATCTAAACTAGATAATTTATTTTTTAAATCACTTATAACCTGTTGAATATTATATTCTTCATTATATGAAGGAATTATGATTGAGATATTTTTTGTATTATTATTCATAACTTAATTTATATCATTTTAAATCCAAATTAGCAAGAAATTATTTTTAATCATTATGACGCGATCGCGTCATAATGATTAAAAATAAAAATCCCTATTGCTTTTAAACAACAGGGAATGTCTCTTTTTAATTTGCTAAAACCAAATTTTATTTAAATCTGGGGCATTAAAACAAAATTTATGAAATAATTTTGACTTATTCCATAAAAAAATATGAACACTGGTTTGAGCTGGATTATTTTTAGGAAAAACCTGATTTTCGCAATCTAGAACATCAATTATAAAATGTGTCCAGTATGATGCTAAAATAATATAGCCAACACTTTGCTTGCATACAAGGATTAAATACCATGTAGCTAAATTTATCAGCAAACACGCTTCCCAAGTATGCATATAATTTACTCTTTCAGGTGTTGGATCGCCGAGAGTAAATTTTTTATTTTTTAATGCTTGCCAAAATTGTTTTAATCTTGGTTTATTTATTAAATAATGATCTGCATCAATAAAAAAACCAAACAACATTGATAAACAAAATCCAATAATTCCTGTCCAATTTGGATTAATTATAAAATAAATTAATCCGTATAAAAAGGAAAAGCTTAAGTGAGCACCTAAATGCAAAATTAAAGTTTTCTTCAATTTCTAATCCTCCAAAATTTAAGTTATCAATTATCTAATTAATTAAAATAAAATTAGCATAGTTTTAAAAATATGTCAATTACTTGTTCATCACTGTCCACCAGCGGAAAGGACGGTTTTAATAGTTTTTAAAACTATTGATAAATCTAAAATAAATGAGCGGTTTTTAATATAATATAAATCATACTGCAATTTATCTAAGGCATCCTTTTCTGAAGCACCATAAGGAAAGTTAATTTGCGCCCAACCAGTTAAACCAGGTTTAACTAATAATCGTTCATTATAATATGGAATTTTCTTTTCTAATTTTTCAATAAATTCTGGGCGTTCAGGACGCGGACCAATAAAACTCATTTCACCGCGCAAAACATTAATTAATTGTGGAATTTCATCAATACGCATTTTACGCATTATTCGTCCACTTCGTGTTACTCTTGGATCATTTTTAACTGCCCATTGCGGTCCATTATGTTCAGCATTTTTACTCATTGTTCTAATTTTAACTGCCATAAACTTTCTATTAGATTTGCCTGTTCGTTGTTGCATAAACAAAAACGGGCCAGGACTGTTTAATTTAACAGCAGCATAAATGAATGGTAAAAACAATAAAGAAAAAGATAAAATAATTATAGATAAAAGAATGTCAACTACGCGTTTTATAATCTCAAAAATTACTTTTTGGCTTTCTTTAAGATTTTCTAAAAACCAAATCTGTCCAATTGTATTAACAGGAATCCTTCCTGTAAATTTTTCTACAAAACTAGGTAAATCCCAAAATGAAATTTTTAGTGGAACACACTCATATAATTTATTAACTAAATCAAGATTTTGATGTGCATTTAATGCATTAACAATACTTTTAATTTTTTTAATTTTAACAAGACCTGCAAATGAATGCGGGGGATTAAGAATTTCTATATTATTTATCTTATTATTATGAATATCTTTTTGTTCTGCATTTACAATTCCAACTACCTTAAATCCTAATTGCGGTTTAGAATTAATTTCTTGCGCTAACTCTAAAGTTAATTCATTTAAACCAATAATCAATACATTATTTTGCCATGGCTTTATCTTAACTAATGAATTAAAAATTTGACGCCATGCAACAAAAAGAATAATTAAAATCATTAATTCTAATAATAAATTAGTTTTTGGAGCAATGCCTGGTTTTAAAATATAAAAATATGCCATAGCAATTCCAGCGCACCACGCCAATGCTTTAAATAAAGTAGAATAAAAAATAATATTATTTTTTGCCATTTGCAAACTATAAATTCCAGAAATATAAAAAACAATTAACCAAGTTGCAAAAATTAAACTAAATGGCAAAAAATGCTGTTCCCATCTTTCTGGACTTACTGATTGTTGATAACGAATCAGTAAAGTCAGCCACAATGAAAGATAGAGAATTCCAACATCTCCAATAAATAAAATAAGATATTTAATTTTCTGTAAAAAATCATTCATAATAATTTTTAAATTTACATTAATTATACCTTTTTGTCAAGATTTAGACAAATTATAATTTTGCAAAAAATTATATTAAAATGTATAATATATTTATGCAAAATACAAAAATAACAAAATATTTAAACTGGGTTTTAAAAGGAGTTTTATATTTAGTTTTAATTACTCCGCTTTTAGTTAATTCTAGATTTGTTTTTCCTTTTATTACTTCAAAAACATTGTTTTTTAGACTTATTATTGAATTAGCAATAATTCTATATGCGGCATTGGCAATGATGGCTCCGAAATTCAGGCCAAAGATGACTAAACTGTCTTGGTTAATTGTAATTTTTGGAGGAATTATTTTGTTAACAGGAATTACAGGTGTTGATTTTTATAAATCATTTTGGGGCACAATTGAAAGAGGAGAAGGCTTTTTAACAATTTCACATTTAATTATTTATTTCTTAATTTTATCGTGGACATTTAAATCAAAACAAGAAATAATAAATTATATTACTGGCGCAGTTATTATTGGTTTATTTGTTGATTTATATGCAATTTTACAACGCGCCCAAGTTGAAAATTTTTTCTTATTTGGACGGATAATTCATTCTGGTGAAGGTCGTTTGTCATCAACAATTGGAAATGCAGCATTTTTAGGCGCGTTTACTTTATCTCAATTTTTCTTAAGTTTATTATTATTTTTAAAAAGAAAACAATTATTCTGGAAAATTATTATGGCTTTAGCTGTAATAATTAATTTATATGTTTTATATCAAACACAAACTCGCGGATCAGCTATTGGATTGGCTGTTGTTGCATTTTTAACTAGCATTTTTTATTTTTTTAAAAGCCCTGATAAAATAAAAAAAATAATAGCTGCAACTATTTTGTTAATTATTATAATATCTAGCAGTTTAATTTGGATTAAAAAAGATAGTTCTTTGGTTCAATCTAGTAAAATGTTGCGGAGATTAGTTAATATTTCAGCAACTGATGTTACAACTGAATCGCGAATCGCAGCATGGAAAACTTCTTGGAATGGATGGAAAGATCGTTTTGTATTTGGTTATGGCTGGGAAAATTATAATGTAGCTTTTAACAAATATTTTCCTGCCATTATTTTTAGAGATGCTGGTTCACAATTGTGGTTTGATCGCGCTCATAACACAATTTTTGATGTTGCAGTTGCAACTGGGATAATTGGTCTAATTTGCTATTTAAGCATTTTTGGATTAGCTTTATATTATTTATATAAAAATATTAAATATGATTTTGATTTTTCAGCTATTTTAATGGCTTTATTAATCGCGCACTTTGTTCAAAATATTTTTGTATTTGATGTGTTATCAACTTATATTATTCTATTTTTAGTTTTTGCAAGTGTTGTAATTAATAATATTAAAAATAACACTCAAGAAACTGGGCAACAAAAGTCTGAATTTAATATTTTTATTTTTTCTATTGTTTTTATTTTAATAATATTTTGTAGTTATTTTTTTAATTTCAAACCTGCTAAAGCAAATATGACAGCAATCAAAGCATTAATTTCTGCAAGAATGGATCAAGAAAACAAATCAGTTGAAATCTTTCAAAAAGCTATTAATATGAATACTTATCAATCACCTGAATTAAGAAAAAAACTTGGTGATAATATTTTAACTTATAATAAAACAAATAGTAAATTAAGCGCGACTGATGTTAAAAATAATTTTGAAATTTGTATTCAAGAATTAAAAAATAATATTAATGAACATCCAAATGACGCTCAAGACTACATGTATTTGGCTGCGATTTATAACAGAGCAGCAATTTATAATGCAAATTATTTAGATAATGTAATTGAAACTTCTAAACAAGCTTTAAAATTATCACCAACTCGTCCGCAGATTTATTTTGAAATGGGACAAGCTGAAGCAAATCGTAAAAATTTTGATAAAGCTATTGAATATTTTAAATTAGGAATAGAATTAAATCCAAAAACAGTTGAATCGCATTGGAATTTAATGACAGCATATATTTTGTCTGGACAAACTGAAAATGCTGAAAAAGAAAAAGAATTTATTAAATCCAGAGGTCAAGATTTTGATGATATAAATAATTTAAATCGTTTATATAGTATTTATTTATCAGTTGGGAATAAAAATAAATTAGTTGAAATTTTAGAAAAAGTTGTTATAATTCAACCAAGTGGACTTAGTTACGCGCGACTAGCAACTGTTTATAAAGAAGTTGGCAAATATGCTAAAGCTCTTGAAGCTGTAAAAAAAGCAGTTGAACTTGATCCATCTCTTACAAACGAAGCTAATAAATTTATTGAGTTATTAAAATAAAAAATGTCAACCCAAAAAAAATCCAAAAAAATCTTAATATTTTCTTGCTTAATTATATTTTTAATTTTGCCGCAAATAGTTATTGCTGAAAATAAAAAAAATAATTTATTAGCCTCATATAAAAGTGGGGAACTTTTAGTTAAATTAAAATCAAGTTCTGAAATTTATAAATTCAAATTTGATAATAATGAAAAATTAAATGAATTAATAAATTTTTATAATTCACTTCCTGAAATAGAATATACTGAACCAAATTATACTTACAAAGCCTCACTTGAACCTCTTGACGCATATTATCCACAACAACACCACTTAAGACAAATAAAAGCCCCACAAGCTTGGAGCACAACAACAGGGAGCAATAAAGTAATTATTGCAATTATAGATTCTGGTGTTGATACTGATCATCCTGATTTAAAAAATAACATTTGGATAAATTTAAAAGAAAAACCAAACAATGGAATTGATGATGATGAAAACGGCTATACTGATGATATAAATGGCTGGGATTTTGTAGATAATTCTAATGACCCAAAACCAAAATTAACAGATAATTATACTAAAACGGCTATTAAACATGGAACAGTAGTTGCAGGAATTGCAGCTGCTCAAAGCGGTGACTATCAAGGAGTTGTTGGCGTTGCATGGCAAGCAAAAATTATGCCATTACGTGTTTTAGATGCTGTTGGTCTGGGAGATACTTTAACTGTTGCCAAAGCCATTGATTATGCTCGTGAACAAAAAGCAGATATTATAAATTTAAGTTTTGTTGGTGAAGGAGAAAGTTTAACACTAAAAAACGCAATTCGCCGCGCTCATGATGCAGGAATTCTTGTTATAGCAGCTGCAGGAAATGAAGTAGAATCTAGCATAAATTTAGACACTAATCCGCGATATCCTGTTAGCCATGATGGTCCTAATGGTGAAAACTGGGTAATAGGTGTTGCATCAGTTAATAGTGCTGAAAAACTAGCCAGCTTTTCTAATTTTGGTTTAAAAAATATTGATTTAACTGCACCTGGTGTGAGTTTATTTAGCACAGTTTATCAAGATGATTCTGATTCAAATTTTAAAAAATATTATGAATCAGGATGGACTGGAACATCAGTTTCAGCCCCACAAGTGGCTGGAGCTGCCGCATTAATTAAAGCAATTAAACCAGGATTTACATTATCTCAAATAAAAGAATTATTGCTTACTAATGCTGACAATATTGATAACAAAAATAAAAAAAAATATAAAAATTTATTAGGCGCTGGAAGACTAAATGTTCATAGCGCGATTTTACAAGCTAATTATAAAACTCCTGATCAACCAATTGCAAATGCTAAAATAATTACTTCACCTGGTCAGTCAGGTGGACCACATATTCGTATTTTTAAAAAATCTAATTTAGAAAACCAATTTTTTGCTTATGAGGAAAATTTTAAAAATAATTTAAGCTTAAGTGTGGGAGATTTAGATAATACTGGAAAAAACAAAATAATTATTGGTCTTGGTTCAGGAACATATCCTTGGGTTAAGATTTTTGATCAAAACAGTAACTTAAAAAAACAATTTACAGCTTATGATTCAAATTTTCGCGGTGGAGTAGAAGTTGCTGTTGGCGATGTGAATGGTAATGGCAATTTAGAAATCATAACTGGCGCTGGAAAAGGTGGTGGTCCACATATTAGAATTTTTAATTCAAATGGAATTTTAATTAATCATTTTTTTGCTTTTGACAAAAAAGATCGTTCTGGTGTTTTAGTTGCGTCAGCAGATGTTAATAACGATGGCAAAGATGAAATTATTGTTACTAAACAATCTAATTCATCAGAAATTAAAATTTTTGATTTATATGGAAATTTAATTAACAAGTTTTCACCTAAATTAAATAATATTTTAAGCATAACAGCTTCTAATATTAATTCTAACAATTCAGCAGAAATAATAATTGGCAGTGGAAAAGGAAATCAGCCACAAGTTCTTGTTTATGATAAAAATGGAAACTTACAAAATGAATTTTTAGCATATCATCCAAATTTTAAAGGCGGTGTATTTGTTGCTACTGGAGATGTAGATGCTAATGGGAAAATTGAAATCATAACTGGCGCTGGGCCAGGAGGTGGGCCACATGTGCGCGTTTTTGATAATTTAGGAAATCCAAAATTCCACTTTTTCGCATATGATAAAAACTTTAGAGGTGGCGTTAGGGTTGCAACTAAAAAATAATTAGGCTATAATAAACTTATGAACAAAATCCTTCCTTCTGGAAAACCAAACATTTTAATCACTGGTGGAGCTGGTTTTATCGGATCACATCTAGCTGATGCTTTAGTTAATCAAAATCACATAATTGTGGTTGACAATTTTATTACTGGATCTGAAAAAAACATTGATTTGCTTTTACAAAATCCTAATTTTGAATTTATAAAACATGATTTAACCAAACCATTTGATTTAACTAAATTTCCAGAACTTAAAAAATTTAAAGTTGAACTGCAAGGAGTGCAAGAAATTTATCATTTAGCCTGTCCAACTTCACCAAAAGAATATAGTAAATTTCCTATTGAAACTTTAATGACTAATTCTTATGCAACTTGGAATGCTCTAGAAATTGCAAAACAATTTAAATCTAAATTTCTTTTTCTGTCATCTTCATCAATATATGGCGACCTAGATGCAAACCAAGCAATTAAAGAAGATAACTGGGGGCATGTTAATCCAATTGGTCCGCGCTCTTGTTATAATGAAGGAAAAAGATTTGCTGAAAGTTTAATAATGAATTATCATGAAAAATTTAATATAGATACGAAAATTGCTCGCGTGTTTAATACTTATGGTCCGCGAATGAAAACAGATGATGGTAGAATGATTCCTGATCAAATTGTAGCTGCATTAGCAAATAAAGATTTAGTAATTTATGGAACTGAAAATGACGAGGGTAGCTATTGCTATATTCAAGATTTGATTGAAGCATTAACACGATTAATTAAATCTGATTTAAACAAACCTGTTAATTTAGGCAGCACTGAAAAGCATAAATTATCTGAAGTTGCTAAAATGATTATTGAGCAAACAGAATCAAAATCAAAAATTAAATTTGAAAAAATACCTAAATATTCTGCTAAACAACAACTAATTCCTGATATTTCTTTAGCAAAACAAGAAATTGATTGGTTCCCAATTGTGACTCTTGAAGAAGGCTTGCAAAAAACAATTGAAGATATGAAAGTAAAGGTTAGGGAATATAGGGGATAAAAAAACTATTTTTATTAATTAATTTCGGCTAAAATTAGCCGAAATTTTTAGTTATCCACAGTTTTACCCTTGACAACTTCCAAATAGTATGTTATTATAAGAGCATAATGAAGAGAGAAAAAAAGTAATAAACAAGATCTCTTTTCATTTAATATCATTGACAAGAGATCTTTTTATTTTATATAACAATTTAACTTTTAAATAAGCTGGCTATTTGGCCAACTTCATGTAAGCTTGTGTCAAGTAGCCGACTTATTTAAGGGTTAAAATTTTAAACTTCTAGAGAAGAGAGATTAGCAAACTGGCATTAAATCTTATTTTATCTGCCAGTCACTGTTTACTTAAAACTTCTCTGAAGATTTAAGAATTTAAAACATTTTCACTAATTTGGAGATTAGTCGCAGTTATGAAAAGGCTAAATCTGGTTTTACTAGATTTTCCCTTGGATTAACTGCTTGCCAGTATTTTGCTCTGTCAAATAAAACTGGTATTCCAAGCTCTTGGAATTTTGAGTGATGTGATTTCTCTAAACACATCATCCACTAATCTCCAGTTTAGTGGGAATGAAAAATAAAAAAACAAAATAAGGGATAAAAAATGGAACTTGAAAAATTAAAAAAGCTAGCCATAAATCTTTTGAATTATTATAAAGACTCAAAAGATCCATTGGCTTTTAAAGAAGCTATACGAATAATCACAAATGAAATCAGGCCAAAACAAGGTCTAGCTGATTTTTTAAATGATTATTCAAGAATAGCTGGAATAAAAATTTAGAAAAATTGTCAGAAGTTTAATATTTATACAACAAAACTTCTGACCTTTTCTAAGTTTCTAAATTAATTTTAGAAGTTTAGAAAAGTGGAAGAGAGTTTAAAAATATAGTATAATAAGGATGTTAACCCCACCCTTCGCGAAGGGTGGGGTTAACATCAAAAAGCTGTTGGTTTGAATTAGAGGATAAAACAATCTCTCTTCTCGTCCCGCAATACTGTGGGACAACTATCCTTTAAATCAATTTTCTTGATCAAATCAAGAAGCCAACAGCTTTTTGGTTTTTAATCATTATGGCACGGTCGTGCCATAATGATTAAAAACTAATTATTACAACTCTATTCCTTCCGGCCAAATCTTTAATAAACTTAATATTAATTTTTCCAAGCAGTTTTTGAACTGTTTTTTTTATTTCATTTTTTTGACTTGAATCAAATTCTAATAATATATATTTTGGCTTATTTTTTAATTTACTAATCTGCTTTAATAATTTGCTTATAAAAAACAAACCATCTTTTCCAGCATATAATGCTTTCTGGGGTTCAAAAAATAAATCTTTACTAACTTGTTTTTTATATTTATTTGGTAAATACGGGAGATTAGCTATTAAAATAGAATTTGTAAAATTAATATTTAAATTTTTCAATAAATCAGATTTTATAAATTTAATTTTATTTTTTATATTATTATTTTCTGCATTTTTTTTCGCAATACTTAATGCCTGTTTAGAAATATCTGTTGCATAAAATTTTTTATTTTTAATATTTTTAGCAAGAGAAATTATTAAACATCCAGAGCCAGTTCCAATTTCAATAATATTTTTTATATTTTTATTTTTTTCTAATAACTTTAAACTTTCTTGAACTAAAATTTCTGTTTCAGGACGGGGAATTAAAACATTTTTATTAATTAAAAAATCCAAACTATAAAATTCTTTCTTGCCAATAATATATGCCACTGGCTTTTTTTTAATTCTTTGCTTAATAAATTTTTTAAATTTATTTTCTTGTATTTTACTTAATTCAAATTCTGGATAAGAATAAATAAAAGCTTTATTTTTTTGAATCACAAAACATAACAAAACTTCTGCATCAAGATTTGATAATTTCTTTTTCTCTATGGCAAATTTTAAAATTTGACAAATTTTCATACAAAGATTATAATATAATTATGAACACAATAAATTTACCATTAACTTTAGACCAATTAGCTTTTGCATTAAAACAACTTCCAAAAAATGATGTTGAGGAGCTTGATTTAATGTTGGATAAGAAATTAAAACAAACTGTTTTAAAAAGAGGAAAAACCGCTTATCAAGAATTTAAACAAGGAAACACTTTATCTTTAAACGATATTAAACAAGAATTAAATGTATAAATTAGAATTCTTAAAACCTGTTAGAAAAGATTTGAAAAAACTCTTGCCCCAAACGCGAGAGTTTATTATTAATGATTCATTGCCAAAATTACAACATAAACCATATCAAGGCATTCAACTGCGAAATGAATTAAAAAAATATTATAAATACTCAATAAATCACAAAGGAGTAACTTACAGAATCATTTATCAAATTTATAATCAAGAAGAAATTATTTTAATCATTGCTATTGGTGCTCGAGAAAAATTTTATGAAAGAATATTAAGACGGCTAAAATAAAATTAATTTGCTTTTTTTAATTCTTGAATAATTTCTTTAATCTCACCGTCCATAATTGAATTAATATTATGCCAAGATTTTTTAACACGATGATCAGTTACACGATCTTGAGGAAAGTTGTATGTTCGAATTTTTTCAGACCTATCACCAGAACCAATTTGTAGTTTTCGCTTTTCTGACATTTCTTTTTGTCTTTTTTCTTCTTCAAATGCCATTAATCGCGCACGTAAAACAGACAAAGCTTTTTCTCTATTTTTATGTTGAGATTTTTCATCTTGACAAGCAACAATTAAACCAGTTGGTAAATGAGTTATGCGAACAGCTGAATCAGTTGTATTTACACTTTGCCCACCAGGACCAGAAGAACGATAAACATCAATTTTAATATCTTGTGGATCAATTTTAATATCAATTTCATCTGCTTCTGGTAAAACAGCCACTGTAATTGCTGAAGTATGAACTCTTCCAGACTTTTCAGTTTCAGGAACTCGTTGCACACGATGAGTTCCAGATTCAAATTTCATCCAACCATAAACACCACTGCCAATAATTTCAAAAATAATTTCTTTAAACCCGCCAATTCCTATTGCATTACTAGATAATATTTGCGATTTCCATCCCATGCTTTCTGCAAATTTTGCATAAACTCTAAACATTTCAGCTGTAAATAATGCTGACTCATCTCCACCAGTTCCTGCACGGATTTCAATAATTGCATTTTTTTTATCTAATGGATTTTTAGGATTTAAAAACTCTTCTATTTTTTTTTCTAAATTACAAATTTTAGATTCTAAATCTTTATTTTCTGCTTCAGCCATTTCCACTAATTCTGCATCTTTTTTATCTTCAATAATCTTTTCATTTTCAATCAATAATTTTTCTAGTTTTTCTAATTCTTCTAATTTTTCATTAATTTCTTTAACTTCACTAAATTCTTTAGAAACTTGAGCATATTTTTTTGCATTACTTAAAACAGCAGAATCTTGAATAGCTTGCTCTAATTCTTGATATTTAGTTTTAATTTCTTTATATTTTTCTTGCATATAATTTAAACAAATTTAAAATCCTGCCATATTTAATAATAGCAGGATTTTTAATTATTTTAAAGTTATTTTTTAAACTTAGCTTTTTTAGCAACTCGTGCCTCAAATTTTTCAACTCTTTTAGCTGTATCAACTAATTTTTGCTTTCCAGTATAAAATGGATGGCATTGTGAACACAGCTCAACTTTAATTTCGGGCGAGGTTGAGCCAATTTCAAATGAATTACCGCACGCGCAAGTAACCTTAGCATTTGGATAATATTTAGGGTGAATATCTTTTTTCATAAATATAGTCTATCACACTTTAAATTTCTTGACAAGTCTTAGTATTATGTTAAACTAAAATCAAATTAATTAAACCACATGTTTTGCGATTAATAAGCTATCCTTTATAAATTAGTTTATTAATATGACCAGAACAGAGGACTAAAGGAAATTTATGAAAACAACTGAAAAAGACCTGTTAAAAGCAGGCGTGCATTTTGGACACAAACCATCAAGCTGGCACCCTAGAATGTCAGATTTTATTTTTGCACAAAAAAACAATGTTCACATTATTAATTTAACTAAAACAAAACAAAAACTTGAACAAGCATTAGAATTTATTAAAAAAACAATTACTGAAGACAAACAAATATTATTTGTTGGAACAAAAATTCAAGCAAAAGATATTGTTAAAAAATATGCACAAAAATGTGAAATGCCTTATATTGAACAAAAATGGTTAGGAGGAACTTTAACTAATTTTAAAGTTATAAATAGTTTAGTTAAAAAATTAGAAAGACTTGAAGCACAGGCTGAAAAAGATGATTATGAAAAAAAGTATATAAAAAAAGAACGACATATGTTTAATATAGAAATGGAAAGATTAACTAAAATGATTGAAGGAATTCGTACAATGAAACAAGCCCCTGATGCAATTTTTGTTGCTTCAGTGCGTGAAGAAAAAACAGCAATTCGCGAAGCTAGAAAAAAAGGAATTCCTATAATTGGAATCTGCGACACAAACACTGATCCAACTAAAGTAGATTACCCAATTCCAGCAAATGATGATGCAACTAAATCAATTGAATTAATAACAAAATTAATTTGTGAAACAATTAAAGAAAATAAATCTAAAATTAAAAAATAAAAAACTATTATATGATAAATGCACAAACAATACAAAAATTAAGACAACAAACTGGCGCCGGAATTATGGACATTAAAAAAGCTTTACAAGAATCTAATGAAGATGAAACCAAAGCATTAGAAATTTTAAAACAAAAAGGATTAGAAATAGCTGCAAAAAAACAAGCCACTCGCGAAACAAAAGATGGAACAATAGGCATATACTCACACTCTAACTCTAAAATCGCTGCTTTAATAATGCTTTCTTGTGAAACTGATTTTGTTGCTAAAAATGAAGAATTTAAAAAATTAGCATCTGACATTGCAATGCAAGTTGTTGGAATGAATCCGGACGATATATCTGATTTATTAAATCAAAATTTTATTAAAGACGAATCAAAAACCATTCAAAATATTATTAATAACGCAACAGTAAAACTTGGTGAAAAAATTGAAATCAGTGAAATCTCAAGATTAGCGATTTAAAATTTTATGAATGTTATTGAAGTTCAATTTGCTCCACTTAATAAAACCTATTGGTTTGACCCGCAAAATCATGAATTAAAAATAGGAGATTTTGTTATTGTTAAAACTGAATTAGGAACTGAATTAGGAAAAGTTATTGCTTTTAAAAAAATTAATACTAATGATAATGAAAAAAAATCTCGTGAAATTAAGCCAATATTACGAAAAGCAAATTTATCAGACATTGACAAGGTAAACGAAAAAAATAAAAACAAAATCAATGATTTAAAAATCTGTAAAAAATTAATAGAAAAACATTCTTTAGATATAAAAATTATTGATCTGCATTATTCATTTGACGGTGGCCGTTTAACTTTTTATTTTACTGCTAATGGCCGTGTTGATTTTCGTAATTTAGTAAAAGATTTAACTCATAAATTTCAAAAATCAGTTCGTCTTCATCAAATTGGCGCGCGCGATGAAGCAAAAACACTTGGCGAAATTGGTCCATGTGGAAAAACACTTTGTTGCAAAAAGATATTAAGCAAACTTGAACAAATCACTTCTGAACATGTTGATGAACAAAATATTGCTCACAGAGGCAGCGATCGTTTATCTGGTGTATGTGGTCGTTTTAAATGTTGCTTAAAATATGAATTTCCAATATATAAAGAGTTAAATCAAAATTTACCACCTCTTGGTCAACGCATTAAAACTGAACATGGTTATGGAAAAGTTGTTCAGCTCAATCCTTTAAAAAACAGCGTGAATATTTGTCTAGAAAAAGACAATAAAACAATTGTGGAAGAAAAAATATAATATTTTTTATGTTTATCAAAAAAATCGGTATTGATTTAGGAACAACCTACACCTTGGTTTATTTACCAGGTAAGGGCATTGTTATTAATGAGCCATCTGTAGTGGCCTTGTCTGTTATAGATAAAAAAATCTTAGCAGTAGGTGATGATGCAAAAGAAATGATTGGTCGCACTCCTGATACAATTGTTGCTTCGCGTCCATTAAAAGACGGTGTTATTGCTGATTACAAAACCACTGAAGCAATGATCCGTTATTATGTCAATAAAGCTGTAGGTGGTATTCGCTTTTTTCGTCCTGAAGTTATGGTTGCTGTTCCAGCTGGAATTACTTCAACAGAAAAAAGGGCTGTAATTGACGCTACAATGTCAGCTGGCGCAAAAGCAGCATACATAATTCATGAACCAACAGCTGCGGCTATTGGTGCAAATATTCCAATTGGCTCTGCCTCAGGACACATGATTGTTGATATGGGTGGCGGAACTTCTGAAGTAGCTGTAATTTCTTTAGGTGGAATTGTTGCAAATACTTCTGTACGAATTGGAGGAAATAAATTAGATGCTGCTATCCAAGAATTTATACGGCGTAGATATAATTTGGCTATTGGAGAACGCAGCGCTGAAGAGGCAAAAATTGAAATTGGTTCTGCAATGTATTTAGACAATCCTTTAAAAATGGATATTAAGGGTCGTGATTTAGTAACTGGTTTGCCAAAACTTATTGAAATTTCGTCTGATGATATTACTGAAGCAATTAAAAATGAACTTGAAGGCATGGTAAGCGCTGTTAAAAATGTTTTGCACAAAACTCCGCCAGAACTTTCTGCTGATGTAATGGATAAAGGAATGGTGCTGTCTGGTGGTACATCACTTTTAAGAAATATTGATAAACTTTATGCACAAGCAACTGGCGTCCCAGCTTATGTGGCAGACGAAGCCTTGCTTTGTGTTGCCAAGGGAACAGGAATTGCTTTAGATAATTTAGATTCTTACAAACGCTCAATTTTAGCTACAAAATAAATGAAAATTCTAATCATCCATGATAGATTTCAATTTAGAGGCGGAGCAGAACGCCTTGTTTTAATTATGGCAAAAGCTTTAGATGCAGACATCTTAACTGAATTTTGGATTGATGGCGAAACTTTTGATAAATCAGAAGTTGATAATAAATTATTTATTTTAGACAAAGATGACCCAAACATTATGGCTTGGAGATATTTTCGTGCACAAAAAAATTTTATTTTAAAAACTAGAAAAATAATTAAAAATTATGATTTAGTAATTTTTTCTGGAAACAACTGTTTATCTACTTCTATTCATCTTAAAAAAAATCAAAAACATTTTTTATATTGCCATTCTCCAGTTAGACATGTTTTTGATTTATTTAAAAAATTTAGATCAGAACAAAAAAATATATTAAAAAAAATATTTTATTACAATATCGGCGCTTGGGGAATTAGAATTATTTATTGGCTTGGCTTATCTAAATTTAAAACAGTTATTGCTAATTCCAAAAATGTTCAAAATAGATTATTAAAATATTGTAGAAAAAAATCTGAAGTTATATGGCCACCAATTCAAACTAATAAATTTAAATGGATTGATCAAAAAGATTATTATTTATCTTTTGGTAGAGTTGATAAATTAAAAAGAGTTCACGATATTGTTAAAGCTTTTCAACAAATGCCAGATAAAAGATTAATTGTTTCTAGTGGCGGAGATGATTTAGAAAATATAAAAAATTTAGCTAAAAATTATGACAATATAAAAATTTTAGGCTGGGTTGAAGATAAAGAATTAAAAAATTTAGTTGGAAATTGCATTGCTCCTATTTATCTTCCAATTGATGAAGATGCTGGGATGGTTCCTTTGGAAGCTAATTCTGCTGGAAAACCAGCTATTATAAATTATGATGGGGGATTTAAAGAAATTATTCAAGATGAAGTTAATGGTAAATTTATTCCTAAAAATTATAGTATTGAAGAAATAAAAAACGCGGTCAAGTGGATGTCTCCAGACCGCGCAATGTTGATGAAAGATGCTTGTGAACAACAAGCTCAAAATTTTTCAGAACAAAAATTTGTTATAAAAATTAAAAAAGTAATATGGAATTTATGAATAAAAAAACCATAATTACAATAGACGCGTCGCGTTCAACAGATTCTATTCAAAAAACTGGGGTAGAATTTGTTAGTGATGAATTGTTAAAAAAATTTAATAATATAAAAAATAATAATATTAATTTTATTTTTTATACACCAAAAAAAATTAGCTGGTTGCCAGATGAACAACAAAAAATTCTTAATTGGCCGTTTAAATTTTTATGGACGCAAATTAGATTAAGCTTAGAAATGCTATTTAATAAACCAGAAATATATTTTTCACCAGTTCACACATTGCCTTTTTTTACGCCTAAAAATAGTTATAAAATTATTCACGATATAGCATTTAAAAAAAATCCAAAAATATATAATTTAAAAAATAAAATTTTATTAAATTTTGATTTATATAGAGCAATTAAAAAATGCAAAAAAATATTTGTGCCAAGCAATTATGTAAAACAAGATTTATTAAAATACACAAAAATTAATAAAAACAAAATAATAGTAATACCTCATGGTTATGCTAGAAAAAATAATAACAAATTAAATACTAATAAAAAAAATCAAATTCTATATATCGGCAGAATAGAAAAGAAAAAAAATATTATTAATTTAATTAAAGCTTTTAATTTATTTAATAAAAAATATAATAATAATTATAATTTAATTTTAGCTGGTAAAATTGATAAATATTATGTAAATAAAAATTTAAAATATTTTAATAATAAATATATAAAATTACTAGGCTATATTTCTGAAGAAAAAAAATTTGAATTATTAAAAAGTTCTAGATGTCTAGTTTATGTTTCTAAAGAAGAAGGTTTTGGGATTCCGATTTTAGAAGCATTTGATTTTGAATTGCCAGTTGTTTGCTCAGATATTCCAGTTCTGCGAGAAGTGGGAAGCAATGCATGTATTTTTGTAAATCCAGATTCTCCAGAAGAAATTGCAGATGGAATTTCTTCTGTCATCCCGAGTTCTTCTTCTGTCATTCCTGCGGAGGCAGGAATCCAGTCTAATTTAATCAAAAACGGTCAAAATCAACTAGAAAAGTTCAACTGGCAAAAAGTAAGAGAGAAATATTTGAAAGAATTATTAAATATGGTAATATAAAAATATGAAAAAAACCATCATATTTCTAATAACAATAATTTTATTTCTAATTGCAATTTTTGGTCTTATTTTTATTTACCAAATTTCAGTTAAAACAAATTTTAAAACAGAAAAAGAATTTATAATTGAGAAAGGAGAAACATTAAATTCAATTAGTTCTCGACTTCAAGAGCAAGGAATTATAAATTCACAATTTGCTTTTGAAAGCTATTTATATCTTAAAAATTTAGAAAAATCTGTTCAAGCTGGCAATTATGTTTTAACATCAATGAATATTTCTGATTTATCTAAAATTTTATCAGCTGGCAAAGTTGATAATGAAATTCAATTAAAATTTATAGAAGGCTGGACTGCTAAAGAAATTGCAGACGAATTAATTAAGCGCAAAATAATTATTAATTCAAAAGAGTTTTTAAATTTAGCTCAGGCTAAAAATTTTAGTTCTGAATTTAATTTTTTAAAAGATGTTGAAAGTCGCAGTTTAGAAGGTTTTTTATTTCCAGACACATATTTAGTTTATAAAGACGCAACAACAAATGACATAATTTTAAAAATGTTGGATAATTTTGATAAAAAAATAACTCCTGCTTTACACACAGAAATTAAAGCTCAAAACAAAACACTTTATCAAATTTTAATAATGGCGTCTATAATTGAAGCTGAGGTTCAAACAGAAAAAGACAGACAACTTGTATCTGGAATTTTATGGAAAAGATTAAAAACTGGAATGTTGCTTCAAGTTGATTCAAGTTTAAAATATGTAATTGGCAAAAAAGATCGTAATGTATTAACTTATGCTGAATTAAAAATTGACTCACCTTATAATACTTATAAATATAAAGGTCTGCCTCCAACCCCAATTAACAATCCTGGATTTTCAGCTATTCGCGCTGCAATTTATCCAAAAAATTCAGACTACTGGTTTTATTTATCAGACAAACAAGGCAAAACCCACTTTGCTCAAACAGGAAAAGAGCATGAGGAAAATGTGAAAAAGTATTTGAAGTAAAAATTTTGTTTGACATTTAATAATGCTTTTGCTAAACTAAAATCATAATTGAATATTTACCACAGAAATTAGGCGCAAAATAAGTCCTAATTAGGTAATATAAGCTAATTTTAGCTAATTCTGTGGTATAAAAATCAGAGATTTTTTATTTTTATAAATTCCCTTAATTACTCAATTTCTTAATTACTAAAACATATGCCTAAAAACAAACAACAAAAAACTAAAATTCTTAAAGATCTTAATCAAAAAGTAAAAGATTCTAATTCTTTTATTATTTCAACATTTAATAATTTATCAGTTAATGATGATCAATCGTTGCGTAAAGATTTACGAAAAGAAAATGTTGAATATGAAGTAACAAAAAAAACATTACTTAAAAAAGTTTTCGCAGAAAATAAAGTTAATGATTTACCTGAAAATGAATTACTTGGCAATATTTCTATAGCTACTTCAAAAGATGAAGTTATGGGCGCAAAAGTTTTATCAAATTTTGCCAAAGATCATGAAAATTTTAATATTATTGGCGGAATTTTAAAGAAAATTTGGTTTGATTCATCTAAAATTGCAGAACTTGCAAAATTACCAACAAAACAAGAATTAATCGCGAAAACTGTTGGGACAATAAAAACTCCTTTGACTGGTTTTGTAAATGTTTTATCTGGAAATGCCAGAGGATTAATAAATGTATTAAATGCTATTAAAAATAAATAATTAATAATTAACTAAAATAATATAAATTTATGACAGAAGAAAAAAAAGAAATTAAAGTTCCTGAAAAATTTAAATCAATTGTTCAAGAAATTGAAAAAATGTCAGTTCTTGATCTTTCAGAATTAGTTAAAATTTTAGAAGACAAGTTTGGTGTTTCAGCAGCTGCTCCAATGATGATGGGCGCAATGCCTGGAGCTTCTGGCGCAGAAGAATCTGCTGCTGAAGAAAAATCTGAATTTAATGTTGAATTAACTTCAGCTGGTGATAATAAAATCGGTGTTATTAAAGCTGTTCGCGAAATCACTGAAATGGGTCTTAAAGACGCTAAAGATTTAGTTGAAAGTGCACCAGCAGTTATCAAAGAAAGTGTTAAAAAAGAAGATGCAGAAGAAATGAAAAAGAAGGTTGAAGAAGCTGGTGGAAATGTAACTCTAAAGTAAATCAATCTGATAAATTTTGTTTTCAACACTAACCCATCCAATACTTTCATCAGAATTTATATTCAAATTATCTGCTTCTTTAAATTCTTCATTTAATAATTGTTTATGAACAACCCCTTCTTTATCAATTTGCAAAACCCTTCCATTAATTTTATCTAAAACATAAATATGTTTCCAATCCTCTTGAGTATAAACTCTTAAATCCACGCCCAATTTATTTTCTAATTTACTTAAAATAAATTCTTTTTGTTCACCCTTAAAAAGTTTAACAATTTTACCACCATTTGCTAACCAAATATTTCCATCAATGCTCATTTGTTTTATTGAGCTTAATAAAGCCTTATCTGATTGGGTCCACACAGTGACATTTGGATTAGTTTCAGTTGGTTGCGAAACTTTATAAATCGCGCCAATTGTTTTATCTAAATAATAAATTCGTTCACCATAAGGTTTTAAATCAGCAATTTTATGCTCAGAATCTAATGTAATATTTAATAATTCATTTTCTTGCCCGTGCCTAAAATAAATTTCATTTAAATTATTTAAAATCAAAAATCCTTTATCTTCCCAGTTAATTATTTTTTGTGCATTTAACCCTGTATATAATTCTGAAAATTCTTTTTGTTCTAAAGAAATTTTATAAACTTTATCTTGATTTATTAACGCATACAAAAAGTCTCCTTTACGGATAACTTGACTAACTGACCCTAATGATTCTAAATCAACAACTTCATTTAATTGTATTTCATAAATATTATTTATTTTATTAATTAATTTACGAATTTCATTTTGTTCTGTGTTTGCACGGGTTTGCCATTTTTCGTCTTCAGTTGGCAAACTATCCAACGAATTTAAAGCAAAATTTAATAAATTCGTAGCTTTTTCATCATCTTGATAAATTAAAGCAGCTTGAGCTTCATCTTTTTTATCATTTACATTAATTAAAATATTTTCATAACTTGTGATTTTTTCTTTATACTGTTTATTAAAATACAAATAAATTAAACTGCTAGCAAAAGTTATAATTAAAATTACAACAATACCAGCCCAATTAAAACTGCGTTTTGGCTTTTCAGCGTCAACTGGTTTTTCTAAACTAATTTCTTTTTTAATTTTAAATTTATCTTTAATTTTATCTAATTTAGGAATTATTGTTCCTAAAGAAACTAAATCAGGTTTTTTAATTTTTGGTAATTTAAATTTCCTATCACTATCTTGTTTATTATTTTTAAATTTACTTCCAATGCTTTTAGCTATTTTACCTAAATTAGGCCTTGCTGAAGATTTTAATGTTCTGCCAGTTCGCTGCTCTAAATTTTCTAATTGTTGCATTGACTCTTGTGAACCATATAAATCTTTTAAATACTTTTGAGTTTTTTCATCAGGATTTTCAACTTCAAATGATTCTGTTTCATATTTTGCAATTAATGACAAAACATGTGGCACTTTTATATTTTCTTTTAACAAATTTTTAAATTGCTCAACAGATTGACTTGCTTTTAATTTGGTTGTAACTTCTTTAATTTTTTCTAAAGAAAAAAAGTCAAACAATGCGTAATTTGACAAAACCAAAACATCTCCAATTTTAACTTCTCCTGTTGTTAATTGAGCAAAAAAATTACCTGGCGTAGAGTCTTCTAATGTTGAATCTAAAATTTGTGTAACTTTATTGCTCCTCATTAAGTATCCAGAAAACTGACCAAAACTTGTCATTGCTAAAAAATCATCTTTAAAAACACCAATTAAAATATTAATTTTTTTAAACCAAATTTCAGGTTTAACAATAATATCTGCTAAATTTAAATTTAAATTTTGGCAAGTTGTTTCTAATGAACCTTCAACATCTGGAATAGGAGAGGAATAATAATCAGTTTGCACTTGATCAATAATTTTTTTTATTTTTTCTTTAACACCTTTTTCTCTAGAATTTATTTCAATCAAAACAAATAATTGACCTAAACCAGATTTCTCAACCAAATCTTCATGAGCAACAAAAATATCCAAACTTGAGTTTGCCTTTTCTGGCGATAAAATTAATTTTCCTAATTGATGCTGCATTTATTTAATTGTAGAGACAGGTTTCAAACCTGTCCATCCATTGTGAATAACTTTTTATTAACTATATTATACCATATTTTATATTTTTCTCAATTTTATGCTATAATACACCTGTGGAAAACAAAAATAAATAAAAACAAAAAACCCGTCAGACGGGTCAAGCAAAAACAAATGAACCAAAAAAAACTAGCACAACTTATTCAGCTTATTGAAACTGCTGATATTTCGCTTCAACAGGCGCGAGATGTTTTAAAAGAATTAGGCAGTGAAAACATAAATGCAAATTTAGCGCAAGACCGCGCTGTAAATTTAAGTAGTACAGCAAATAACAAAGAACAAATCATTGAAGGTGTTTTTAATGGTCAAAATATGATTGGCCCAGATGCAAAAGAATACAGTGTGCCAGCAAATTATGCTTCAAAATCAAAACTTGTTGAGGGCGATATTTTAAAATTAACTATTCAATATGATGGTTCTTTTATTTATAAACAAATCAAGCCAATTCAGCGAGACCGTATTAAAGGCAAATTAATTATTGATGAAGTAACTGGACAATATTCAGTATTAGCAGAAGATAAAAAAAAATATAATGTTTTAACTGCATCAGCAACATATTTTAAGGCCAAACCAAATGATGATTTGATAATAATTATTCCAAAAGATAAAGTTTGTCAATGGGCAGCTATTGAAAATGTAATTTCAACACCAAATAAACCAGTTCCAGAATTTGACAAAACTCAAACCATAATACAAGAAACTCAAGAAAAAACTCAACCTGAAGAATTAAAACCAATTGAAAATTCTTATTCAGGAATTAGCAGTTCAGCTGCGCCAGAATCAATCTTGCCAGAAACAGAAGAAATAATTAATAATACAGATTTAGATATTGATGATATAAAAAAGGGAGATTTAGCAGAATTGTAATTTAAAACTAACCAATAATTAATCCAGATAATTTTTATTTAATTTTCTGGCTTTTTTTGTTTAAACTTTTTTTTTCTGTTATAATTAAATTAATGTCAAGAATAATTTCTGTTGTAAATCAAAAAGGCGGAGTTGGTAAAACCACTACTTCAATTAACCTTGCTACTTACTTAGCCAAGCTAGGCAATTTTGTTTTACTTATTGATTTAGACCCGCAAGCTAATGCAACTTCTGGAATTGGGATTGACCATCAAAATATTAATGCTGGACTATATGAAGTTTTAATGGGTCCACATTCTTTACATCAAGTTACTGTTCCTCTTAACCCAGATGGATTGCGCGTTATTCCTGCTAATCAAAATTTAGCTGGCGCTAATATTGAACTAGTAACACAAATTGATAGGGAACAGCGACTTCTTAATGAACTTACTCAAGTAAAACATGAATATGATTATATAATAATTGACTCTCCACCATCTCTTGGATTATTAACAATAAATGGCTTAGTTGCTTCTGACGAAGTTTTGATTCCAGTGCAATGTGAATATTTTGCTCTTGAAGGTTTAGGCCAATTATTAAACACAATTAATTTAGTTAAACAATATATTAAACCAAATTTAAATATTTTAGGTGCAATAATGACAATGTATGACGAACGCAATAAATTAGCTAAAGAAGTTTTTGATGAATTATATCGTTATTTCCCAAATAAAATTTTCCGCACAGTAATCCCTAGAAATTCCAAACTTGCTGAAGCCCCATCTTTTGGTAAATCAATTTTGCATTATGATCCACAAGGCAAAGGCGCAAGAGCATATAATAAATTAGCTAGGGAATTAATGGAATAAAAAATAATATTAATATATGAATAATCAAAACCAAGCCAACAAAACCCTAGGCAGAGGGCTTTCATCTTTAATCAGTGATGAAAATCAAAATCGTCCTTTAGGCAAACCAACAGAAGCGCCTTATTTCCCCAAAACAAAACAAGGTGTAAGCAATCAAATTTTGCAAATACCTGTTAATCAAATTAAAGCTAATCCTCATCAACCGCGCAAAGAATTTGCTGAAATTCCTCTGCAAGATTTGGTTTCATCAATTAGAGAACATGGTGTTTTGCAACCAATTGTAGTTACACAAACAATGGCAGGAAACTATGAATTAATTGCTGGAGAACGAAGATTGCGCGCATCAAAACTAGCTGGTTTACAAGAAATCCCTGCAATTTTACGAACTGCCAAAGAACTAGAAAAGCTTGAATTATCTTTAATTGAAAACATACAACGACAAGACTTAAATTTAATTGAAAAAGCAAATGCTTATAAAAAATTAATTGATAATTTTAATCTAACACATGAAGATGCAGCAAAACGCATGGGCATTTCTCGCGCGCAATTAAGTAATATTATTCGTTTATTAAATTTGCCAGTTGATGTACAAAAAGGATTAGCAAGTGGAAAAATCTCTTTTGGTCAAGCAAAAGTTTTATTAGAAGTTAAAGATCAAAATAAACAAGAACAAATTTATAAACGCGCAACTCAAAATCAACAAACTGTTGAAGACACAAAAAAACAAGTTCAAAAAATAAAAATCAAAACACACACACGGAAAATAAAAAAAGACCCACAAATTCAAGAATGGGAAAATCAATTACAAGCTAAATTAAACACGCGAGTTCATATTAAAAAAAGAGGGGAATGGGGAGGAATTTTGGAAATAGAATTTTACTCAAACGAAGAATTAGAATCTTTAATTAAAAATATTAGCGATTAAAAAACTTAAAAATATTTAACTTTCTTTCTTGTTTAAAATAATTTTTAATCTTGTTTTTAGCCAAATGGGTTTTAACATTTTGCAACCATCCTTCTGACGGACCTTTGCGATTTTTATCTACTAAAATCTCAATCATATCCCCACTTTTTAACTGAGTTGATAAATTTGTCATTTTTTCATTAATTTTAGCACCAACACATTTATGCCCAATATCTGTGTGAATATAATAAGCAAAATCAACAGGAGTTGCGTTTTCTGGCAAATCAATAACATCGCCTTTTGGAGTGAATACAAAAATTCTTTTTTTAAAAAAGTCCAGTTTTAAAGTTTTTAAATATTTTTTAGGTGTTGATACTTTTTCTTGTTCTTCTAATAATTCCTTAATCCATTTTAATTTTTCTTTAGATACAGCGATTTTTTCTTTTTTATTTTCCTTGCCATTTTTATAAGACCAATGCGCTGCAATTCCATATTCTGCTTCTTCATGCATTTTTTGAGTACGAATTTGAAATTCAGTAATTCTACCTTCTAATCCAAAAACTGATGTATGCAAAGATTGATAACCATTAGGCTTTGGTTGAGAAATATAATCTTTTATGCGACCTTTTAAAGGTCTCCAAAGTGCATGAACATAACCTAAAACTCTATAACAATCATCAATATTTTTTACAATAATCCGTAAAGCAACAACATCGTAAATCTTATCAATATCCATTTCCTTTCGCAAAAGTTTTTTGTAAAGCGAATAATAATGTTTAGGTCTGCCGTCAATTTTTATAATTCCAACATTGTCTTTTATTTTTAATTCTTTTTCAATTATTTTAATTACTTTTTCAATATATTTTTTTTGCTCTTCAAATTTCTTTTTAGAAATATTCATCACCCATTTATATTCTTCTGGATAAACATAAGGAAAAGCCAAATCTTCAATCTCACTTTTTAATTCATCCATTCCCAAGCGATTTGCAATTGGCGCGTAAATTTCTAAACTTTCTTGTGCAATTCTTTGCTGTTTAACTGGTGGCAAAGAACTAAGTGTTTTTAAATTATGAATCCGATCTGCAAACTTAATAAAAATCACACGTACATCTTCAGCCATTGCTACAAACATTTTACGAAGATTTTCTGCATATCTTTCTAAACCACGATATTTAATTGTTCCTAATTTTGTAATTCCTTGCACTAAATTAGCAATTTCCAAGCCAAAATTTTTTTCAACATCTTGTAATGTTTTTTCTGTGTCTTCAGGAACATCGTGTAAAATACCTGCAATAACAGTTGGTAAATCAATATTCATTTGAGCTAATTTATATGCTGTTTCCAAAGGATGTTCAATATATAATTCTCCACTCATTCTTTTTTGGTCATTATGAGCTTCTTTGGCAAATTCATAGGCAAGTTTAACTAAATCCAAATCAGCATCTGGATTATTTTTTTTAATTACTTCAATTATGCGGTCAATGGTCATGTTTTTAATATATACTATTTTGATTAATTTGAAAAGGTATTAAATCTCCAATTTCCAAGATACAATTTCCAAATAAATATCAAATTTCAATTTCCAATATTTATTTTAAAGTTTGGTTTTTGAGATTTGGGATTTGGAGCTTATTTGGAAATTGGAACTTGTATCTTGGAAATTCCGCTCTCCGAGCGGTTGTGGATAACTCCTATTGACTTTTTCATCATATTTTGTTATTATAGAATAATCTAGTAAAAAGTAAAATAAACTTAAATTAATAATAATATGTTTAAAATAGCATTTATCGGACAAAAAGGTATTCCAGTTTCTCAAGGTGGCGTTGAACGCCATGTTGAAGAATTATCAGTAAGAATGGCGCGAAAAGGCCATGAAGTTTTTGTGTACACGCGTCCACAATGGGTGCCAAAAGAATACAAAAAATACGAACAAGTTAATCTAATTAGCTTACCTTCTACTAACACTAAATATTTAGACGCTGGTGTTCATACTTTTATTTCCATTATTTCAGCAATTTTTAAACAGAAAGTTGATATTATTCATTTACAAGGTGTTGGCCCAGGTTGGTTTACTTGGTTGCCTAAAATTTTAAATCCTAAAATTAAAGTAGTAGCCACCGTGCATTCAGCTGATTGGGATCATGGGAAATGGGGTAGTTTTGCTCAATGGATGTTAAAAATGGGCGCTAAATTTTCTTGTTATTTTGCTGATGAAGCAATTGCTATTGGCCGTAGTTTACAAAAACATTGCTTAATGAATTGCAAAAAAGATGTAACATATATTCCAAATGGAGTTTCAATTCCTGAAAAAAACAATCTAAAAAATTCTGCAGAAAATATTTTAGATAATTTTAATTTAACTGCTAATCAATATATTTTAACTGTAAGTCGTTTAGTTAAACATAAAGGTATTCATTATTTAATTGAAGCTTTTAAAAACTTTAAAGATAATTTAAATAAACCTGATCAAGCAAAATTTGCAAATTTTAAATTAGTTGTAGTTGGATCAACAGCTTTTACTGAAGATTACCAAAAATATTTGCTTAAATTAACAAAAAACAGACAAGATATTATTTTCACTGGCATTCAAACTGGTTCAAATTTAGATTCTTTATTTAGAAATTCATATTTATATGCACAACCATCTGAATCAGAAGGTTTGTCAATTGCGCTTTTAGAAGCAATGTCTTATGCTAAATCCATTTTAGTTTCAGATATTACAGAGAATTTAGAATTAATTACTGGTAATTCTCAAACAGGAACTGTTGGCTTTGATTTTAAAAATAAAAGCATTGCTGATTTAACTAGCAAATTAAACTTATTAATTCGCGACCAAGAGATTGTAAATTCAGTTGGAACTAAAGCCAGAAATTATGTTAAGTTATATTATAATTGGGAAGAAATTGCTGACCGCACAGAAAGGATTTATAAAAATATTGTCCGCATTAAAGACAAAATGCCATCTAGGTTTAAACTAGCGCTGGCGAGATAACAAACAAATAATAAAAAACCACCGTTTCAACATCAAAGCGGTGGTTTTTTATTTTTAATCATTATGCAACGACCGTGCTATAATGATTAAATTATTTATTGAACAAAATATGTGTTCAACCCAACAATTAAATTGGTCATAAAAATAGACAAGAAAGAAATAAAATGATATTCTAATAATATCTATATGGATTCCTGCCTTCGCAGGAATGACAGAGTTTTATGTTCAAAAACCTCATAGGAAAAATATCACATGATTTAGGCATTGACCTTGGCACTGCTAATACTTTGGTTTATGTAAAAGGAAAAGGAATTATTGTTGACGAACCATCTGTTGTTGCGATTAATACAAAAACAAATCAGATTATTGCAGTAGGAAATGAAGCAAAAAAAATGGTTGGAAAAGCACCAGCTCATATTTCAATTGTAAAACCATTAGTTGATGGCATTGTTTCTGATTTTGAAGTAACAGAAAAAATGATGAAATATTTTGTTGATAAAGTTCATAAAGATTCTTTTTTAACATCACCTCGTCCACGAATGGTAATTGGCGTGCCTTTAGATATTACAGAAGTTGAACGCAAAGCAGTTGAAGACGCCGCATTATCAGCAGGAGCGCGTGAAGTTTATTTAGTTGAAGAACCAATGGCAGCAGCCATTGGAGCACGATTACCAATATCAGAAGCAATAGGAAACATGGTAGTTGATATTGGTGGAGGAACAACAGAAATCGCTGTTATTTCGCTTTCTGGTGTGGTTAGTTGGAAATCTTTAAAAACTGCTGGAGTAGAAATTGACTGGGATATTATTAATTATGCACGCGAAAAATACAATTTATTTTTAGGTGAAAATTCAGCAGAAAAAATCAAACATACACTAGCTTCTGCTTATCCATTAGAAGAAAAATTAACAATGGAAATTAGCGGTCGAGATCTTTATTCTGGTTTGCCAAAATCTTTAACTCTTACTGACGAAGAAATTCGTTATGCAATTTCAAAAACAATTAACACAATAATTGATAATATCAAATCAACTGTTGAAACTACTCCGCCTGATTTAGTTTCAGAAGTTTATGAACGCGGAATTATTTTATGCGGAGGCGGAGCTAAAATCAAAAAACTAGACAAATTAATAACTCAAGAAACTCAAATTCCATGTAAAGTTATTGATGATCCTTTAACTGCAGTTGTTCGTGGAACTGGTATAATTTTGGAAGATTTAGAAAATATGAAAGAATTATTAATTCCTACAAATTAATATGTCTAATTTCTTCAAAAATAAATTTATCTCAACTTTTTTAATAATTTTGTTAATAATTTTTTTACATATTACTACAATTCTTTTGCCAATTGAAAAATTAATTTTATTCACATTGCAACCGATTCAATCAATAACTTTTTTTGCAAGTCATAATATTTCTTTAGAAACTTCTAAAATAACTTTGCGCGAAAATTTATTAGATGAAAATAAAAATCTAAAACAACAAATCAATTCACTTGAACAAAAACTTGTAAAACTTAGACTTTTTATTGAAGAAAATAATTTATTAATTGAACAAAATAAATATTTAAAATCAACTAATTATAACTTTATCAATGCGCGAGTTATTTCAGTTGGTGTAGAAAATAATCCTAATTTATTAATTCTTAATCGTGGCGAAAATGATAATATTAAAGCCGGAATGGCTGTAGTTGTTGAGCAAGGCACTTTGGTTGGAAAAATAATTAAAGTTGAAAATAATATTTCACATCTTTTGCTTTTAACAGACAACACAAATATAATCAGTGCTAGTTTGGCTGGTGATTCTAAAATCTCTGGCATTGTCCAAGGAAAAAATAATATTTCAATAAATTTAAATTATATTTTAAAAACTGCAGAGATTTCATCTAATGATTTAATAATGACTTCAGGCTTTGATGAATATATTCCTACTGGATTATTAATTGGGAAAATAACTAATATTAATAATAATCCTAATGAACTTTTTAAAAATGCAAATATTTTAAGCCCTGTTAATTTAAAAAATTTACGGATAGTGAGCATAATTATTAATTAAAAATATGCTAAAAAAATATCTTCTTTCAGCTTTATTAGTAATCACAGTTTTTGTCCTTCATCAAAGTTTAGCTGCACATTTAGATTGGCGTTTTAGTTTATGGCCGGTAATTTTAGTTTTTATTTTATTTACATTTAATGAAAATTCAGCTTTACTTTGGGCATTAATAAGCGGATTTTTACTTGATTTATATTCAATTTTGCCTTTTGGAATTTATTTAATTGTATTGTTTTTAGTAATTTTAATTATATATTTATTAGCTAAAAATTTTGTAACTAATCGTTCTTTTACTTCTTTTTTTATTTTAACTTTAATTGCTACTGGTTTGCATAATTTATTTTTATTTTTAAGTCAAATACTTTTTTCATGGCTTGGTAATTTAGAAAAAATAATAATTTTTAATTTAAGCACAATTTTATTTCAAATTTTAACTAATATTATTTTATGCATAGTTTTATACTTCATAACCTCAAAATTCACCAAAAAACTTAAGACTGATTTGATTATTAATCGTTAAAAGGCTAGAATTAATCTATGCTACCAAAAGGACCATACAATCCAAAAGATCATGAAAATGAAATTTACAAAGCTTGGGAACAAGGTGGGTTTTTTTTACCCAAAAAAAATGGAGACAAAAAGTTTAGTATTGTAATGCCACCGCCAAATGTAACAGGTGTTTTACATATTGGTCATGCCTTAATGTTATCTATTGAAGATTTAATGGTTAGATATAATAGAATGCTAGGCAAAAGAACTTTATGGATACCAGGAACAGATCATGCTGCAATTGCAACTCAAAGCAAAGTTGAAAAAGATTTATATAAACAAGAAAAAAAAACAAGACATGATTTGGGTAGAGAAGAATTTTTAAAAAAAGTAGAAAAATATGCACAAGATAGTCATGATACAATTGTTAGCCAAACCAAAAAAATGGGAGCTTCTTGTGATTGGTCTAGAGAAGCATATACTTTAGACAAAAAAAGAACCAAAGCTGTAAACACTGCTTTTAAAAAAATGCACGATGACGGATTAATTTTCAAAGGCCATCGTATTGTAAATTGGGACCCTAAAATGCAAACCACAGTTTCTGACGATGAAGTTGAATATAAAGAAGAAAAAACTCCTTTTTACTATTTTAAATATGGCCCTTTTGAAATCGCAACTTCTAGACCTGAAACAAAGTTTGGCGACAAATATGTTGTAATGCATCCAGACGATAAAAGATATGAAAAATATAAACACGGCGATAAGATTAAATTAGAATGGATTAATGGAGAGATAGAAGCGACAATTTTAAAAGATGAAGTTATTGATATGGAATTTGGAAGCGGAGCAATGACAATTACTCCTTGGCATGATCATACAGATTTTGAATTAGCTAAAAAATATGATTTAGATAAAGAACAAATAATAGATAATAATGGAAAATTAATGCCAATCGCTGGAGAATTTTCAGGCATGCCAATTAAACAAGCTCGCGAAAAAATTGTTGAAAAATTAAAACAAAAAGGATTATTAGTAAAAATAGAAAAAAATTACACACATAGAATTGCAACAAGCTCCCGCGGCAATGGAATTATTGAACCACAAATCAAGGAGCAATGGTTCGTTAATGTAAACAAAAAATTCAAACTTGAGAAATCTAATTTAAAAAATATAAAATCTGGTCAAGAAACTAGTTTAAAAGAATTAATGCGTTCAGTAATTGACTCAAATGAAATTGAAATTTTACCAGATCATTTTAAAAAAACATACTTTCATTGGATAGATAATTTAAGAGATTGGTGTATTTCTCGTCAAATTTGGTATGGACACAGAATTCCTGTTTGGTATAAAGATAAAGAAATAAAAGTTAGCGAAGAATCTCCTGGTGATGGTTGGGAGCAAGATCCAGATACTCTTGATACTTGGTTTTCTTCAGGTCTTTGGACTTTTTCAACTTTAGGTTGGCCAGAACAAACCGATGATCTAAAAACTTTTCATCCAACAGATGTAATGGAAACAGGTTATGATATATTATTTTTTTGGGTAGCTAGGATGATTTTAATGACAACTTATTTTCTTGGAGAAATTCCATTTAAAACAGTTTATCTTCATGGATTAATTCGTGATGAAGACAAGAAAAAAATGTCAAAATCTTCTGGCAATGCAGTTGATCCTTTAGGCGCAATGGACGAATTTGGCACAGATGCTTTACGCATGGCTTTGGTGTTTTCTACAGGACAAGGTAATGATGTTTTAATTACTAAAGATAAAATTTTAGCGCAAAAAAAATTTGCTAACAAAATTTGGAATGCAAGCAAATTTGTTCTTTTACATTGTAATCCTGAAATGCTGGAGCAAAGCAAAGGCGTGAAGGATCCCGTGGATTTTAACACAAATCATCCAGATGACAAAAAAATTCTTAAAAAACTAGATAAAACAATAAAACAAATCACAAAAGATATAGACAACTTTATGTTTCATGAAGCAGCGCAAAACATTTATCAATTTTTCTGGTCAGATTTTTGTGATGAATATTTAGAAAAAACAAAATCTAGATTAAATGGAGAAGACACAGAGGATAAAAAATTAGTTCAGAATATTTTATATAAAATTTTATCAACTAGTTTAAAATTACTCCACCCATTTATGCCATTTATTACTGAAAAAATATGGCAAGAATTACCTAAAAAAGAAGAAAACAAAAAAATGCTAATTATTGAAAACTGGCCAACAAACTAACGTTAGGGTAACGTTACCCTAACGTTAGTTTATAAAAATAATTTAAAAATAATGCAATAAACTTTAAACTTTCACAATTCAAATCCTAAGGAGGTATAACCATGTCTAAAGCAACTACTCATTTTCCTATCCCTCTCACTGCGCAAGAGATAAAAAAAGAAAAAAAATCAACAAGCTTTAAAATAAACATTTTATTAAAAATTGTATTTAAAATAAGACAAATTCATGCTTTTATTTTTAATCTTCTTTTTCATCATGACTTTGTCTTTAAAATAATTGGTATTTTAAATCGCAGATTGCATTTTCTAAAAGCCATATTTATTGTTTATCCTGAATTGCCTTGGCTTGCTCATGCTTATGTCCCAAAAAAGAACTGGCCTAAAATGATCTGGAATCCTTGGTTAGTAAGTGTTTATAAGCTACACAAACAACCTTTTGGTTTAAAATTTGTCATTTCAGCAACAGGAAAGGATATAAGTGTTGAAAAAAATATTGAAAATTTAAAACTACTCGTCAATGAAGCTGAACGCATCAGAAAATTGATTCACGCAGATTACAAACTTTTTGCTGGTCGATTGCCTGGCATACTTTATGCGCGTGGTTTAATTAAAAATACGCCTGAATTAATATCAACAGTTAAAGTAGTTGAAGATGTTGAACTAAAAATCAGCCATGAAATTAAATATCCAGTAAACACTCCTCTTGTAATTCTTGGTGGTGGTGGTTTTGTTGGTAGTCGTTTATTTAACATTAATCATCGATCAATTACTCGTCTTGATATCAAATTCAGTAGCAAACAAACAATTTCAACTGATTTTTATCACAAAATGTTTGTTCTGATAAATGTAAGCGACCGCAAAGCTCTTGCTCGACATATATCAAGGTTGCATGATTTAAAGTCAGGTACAATTATTATTAATGAGGTTTATCCCCCGCCTAATCAAGAAAAAATAGATATGCTCACCCAAGCTGGAATAAAAATTGCTCATGTGGTTGGATCAAAAGGCAAAGCATTACTTCCATTGCCAGGGCCATATAAAAAAGCAATTCCTTGTTGTGGTGTCTGGCCAAATGAATACATTAAAGCTGTATACACATGGCTAAATTAAATACTAAGCGCGTTTTATAATATTATAAAATGCGCTTTTTTATTTTCCTTAAAAATGGTAAAATAAATTTAAAGAATAAATCTAAATCCCATGCAATTTTTGTTAGACACTAAAAATATAATTTTAATTTTGACTGCCTTGCTTAATTTAATTTTAGGCTTCTTTATTTATTTTAATGGTCGCAAAAAGAAAATTAACAAAATATATAGTTGGAATATTGTAGCTATTGTTAGTTGGGTATTAGCAATGCTTTTTTTCCGCTCTGCCACAGAAACAACTAGTCTCTTTTGGTGCACTATTTTATATGTTGCACCAACTTTTATTGCTAGTAGCTTTTTATATTTTACATATATCTTTCCAACTCAAAAAATAGAAAACTTAAAATGGCGCTACTGGATAATTATTTTGAGTAATGCTTATATAATTTTCTTAACTATCTTGCCAAATATGTTAATTCACCAAGTTAATATTCGGCCCGGATTAGAAAAAGAGATAATTTTTAATTTAATACCTTATTTATTTTATGCTTTTTATATTTTAATCTGTTTTTCACTTGGTTTTGTGCGGCTATTTCAAAAATACTTAAAATCTTATGGAAAAGAAAAAACACAGATTATATATTTACTTTTTGGTTATGCAGTCGCAGCTAATCTTGCATTTATAACAAATCTAATAATGCCATGGATAGGAAATTTTTCTTTAAATTGGTTAGGTCAAATTTTCACTATCACTATGGTAAGTTTCACAGCTTATGCAATTATAATCCATAATTTAATGGACATAAAACTTGTTTTGCGAAATTCATTTGCAATTTTAGCGCCTTTAATAACAATTTTAATTGGTTATACAGCTGTTCAATATTTAATTAATTTATACTTGCCTAATTTAGCAGATGCAATAAATGTCATTATTCTTGTTTTATCAATCTTATTTTTCATTCCTTTAAAAAACTTTTATTATCACATTGCAAATAAATATTTCTTTTCCTCGCTTTATGACAGTCAAGAAGTATTAAACAATTTATCAGATAAATTGCGCTCAAGTTTGGATATTAAAATAATTTGTAATGTAATTTCAAAAACTTTAGTTAATGCTTTTCATTCCAGGGCAGTAGGAATTTTAATTTTTAATGAAAAGAAAAATCACTATCTTGTCCAGCATAATTATAATTTCAAAATTAATACTCAAAAATATTTTCCTAATGACAAATTTTTACAAAACAAATTTGCCAAACAAAACAAAATTTTAGTTCTTGAAAATATTAAAAACAATATATTTTATAAAAAATCTAAACAAACAATTGATTTGTTAAATAAATTAGAAGTTGAAATTTTAGCGCCTTTAAATATTAAAAATAAAATGATTGGCTTAATTGTTTTATCACAAAAAGAATCTGGTGATATGTATAATGACGAGGATTTAAAAGTTTTAAAAGTCATTGGCGCGCAAACTGCAGTAGCTTTACAAAATTCCTTGCTTTATCAAGAATCTTTGCGTTTTGGAGAAAAATTAAAACAAGAAGTTAAAATTGCAACCAAAGATTTGCAAGATGCAAATGAAAAATTAAAATTGCTTGATAAAGCAAAAACAGAATTTGTTTCCATTACTTCTCATCAATTACGCACTCCTTTAACTGGAATCAAAGGTTATTTATCAATGTTTTTAGAAGGTGATTTTGGCAAACTTAAAACTGAACAAAAAAAAGTAATGACAGATGTTTTTAATAACAGCAACAGACTTGTTAGACTAATTAATATTTTCTTAAATGTTTCACGCATTGAATCTGGCAGATTAAAATTAGACAAATCAAAATTTGATTTAATTGAATTAATTAATGAAATAATGCGTGAATTAAAATTAGGCGCTGAAAAAAAGAATTTAAAACTAGAATTTAATAAATCAAAAGAAAAAATAGAAGTCTTTGGAGATAGAGATAAAATCGCTGATGTTGTTATGAATCTAATTGATAATGCAATTAAATACACAAAAAAAGGAAAAATAATTATTAGCGCAGAATTAAATAAACAAACTGCCCAGATCAAAATTAAAGATTCTGGAATTGGCATTGATCCTCAAGAAGCCAAAACTTTATTTAATAAATTTACTAGAGGTAGAAAAATTGCTGAAATAAACACATCTGGATCAGGACTTGGATTATTTATTGCTAAAAAAATTATTGAACTTCATAATGGAAAAATTTGGATTCAATCACAAGGCGCAGGAAAGGGAAGTAAATTTATTTTTGAAGTACCCATAAAATAATATGCTATAATATATTTATGATTATTAGACCAAAAATAATTCGTCAAATAGAAAAAACTAATTTAATTGGACGAGGTTGCAATAATTTTCCAACTTCACAAAAATGGGGATTAGTGCGAAAAGCCAAAACCAAAGCTGACAAATTTGTGATTTGCAATATTTCT
>CAZAVD010000005.1:0-37117 GCA_964488715.1 uncultured Gammaproteobacteria bacterium
AGAAATAATTTTTAATTTTTATTTGCAATTTTAATTTTTAACTTTTGAATTTTAATTTAAAAAAACATATGAAAAAATCACTTGTCTTAATATTATTCTTAATATTATTATTTCCCGCGCAAACATCTGCTACAACAGGCGAATTAATCAAAGGCCAGAGTTATAATGCAGTTTATTATAAAACTAGTGATGGCCAAAGATATATTTTTCCTAATCAGAAAATTTATAATTCCTGGTATGCTGATTTTTCTGGAATAACTACAATTAGTGATCAAGAATTAGCTGAGATTCCTTTGGGTGGAAATGTCTTTTATAAACCAAATTCTAGATTGATTAAAATAAAAACAGTTCCAGAAGTTTATTGGGTTGACGAATTTGGTGTTTTGCGACATATTATTTCAGAAAAAACAGCTCAAGATTTGTTTGGAACAGAATGGTATAATTTAGTTGATGATTTGCCAGAAGAATATTTTTTAGGTTATACAATTGGAGATGCAATTGATTCAAGTTTTTCAATTTCAGTTTTTGAGGATTGGGAGATTGATGATAATAAATTATTAACTCAAAGGGCATTGGATTTGCAGGAACAAGAAGAAGAACAAGATGGCTCCACGCAGAGCGATGGAGCCAACCAAGAAGAGTCAGAAATTATTGTTGATGCTGAAGATCAGCCAGCAAGCATTAATTTAACAGTTACAACTAATGACCAAGACATAACTTTAGAATGGTTTGTAACTGGCGGCAGGACAGATTATGGATTTGCAATAGTAAAGTCAGAAAGTGAAAATCCAATTTATCCAGAAGATGATTATAAAATAACTACTAATTCATCAGCTGTTCAATATATTTGGAACGATGTTCAAGGCAATAAAGCTTTTTATTTCCGCGTATGTAGATTAAATAGTGACGGCTCATGCGGAATTTACAGTGATCAAGAAGGAGTGACAACTGGAGTAACAGATAAAACATCTGCTCTTGTTTTAAGCGCGCAAATAGAAAATGGAATAGCTAAATTAAGCTGGGAAACAGAATGGTTAAGCATTGATAATGGTTATTATTTAGTTCGGGGTCCGCAAGAAAATCCAAAATACAAAAGTACTACTGGATTATGGCTTGGAAAAGAAATAGAAAGCTATGATTGGGCTGGATTATCATCTGGTATACATCATTTTAGAATTTGTAAATATACAGGCGCAACTCTTGATTCATGCGTGAATTATAGTAATGATTTGGAGTTGCTTTTTTAAGAAAAATATGACATAATTACAATACCTCTCCCTGTGGAAAACTATTTTTTATATATAATTTTACAAAACACTAAAATTTAAAAGTATGAACAAAAAAAAATCCACATCACACCAATTGTTTTCTATTAGAAAAACAAAAGTATTTTTTGTATCCTTAGTAACTATTTCAATGGTGCTGTCTGTGTTTGCAGGCAGTGCTTTTTTTGTTACAAATGTTCAAGCTCAAGAAGATGCTGTTCCTATTTCTGCAAAAGAAGATACTCCAGAAGAAGATGCTGGACCGTTATCAGAAGTGCTTCAAGATATGCAGGTTAGTTATGAAGATTTAGGAGCTAGTAAAGCTTTAATTAAGCCAAACAGCATTTTCCATCCTTTTAAACGATTAGGTCGCAATATTCAGGAAGCATTTACATTTGATCCAATTAAAGACGCTGAACTTAAACTTAAGCATGCAAATCAAGAATTATCTGAAATTAAACAATTAGTGGATGAACAAGGCATGGAAAATATTAATCCAGATGATTTAGTAGATTCAGTTCAGTGGTTTGAAAATAAATTAGAAAAAGTCAAAGATGTAGCTGAAACATTAAAAGATGAAAAAGTTGATAAGCCAGCAGAGGTTGAAGCAATGTTAGATGAATTTACTGACAAGCATTTTTATGAACATAAAATTTTACAAGGTTTTGATGAAGAGATTACTGAAAAAATTGAAGATATAGAAGATGCTGAAGAAGTTTTTGCTGTTTTAAAAGATAAGCAAGATGAAATATCTAAAGACTTTGGAGGTTTGATAATTACTGTTGATGACCCTGAAAAAATCCCTGACCGTTTGGCTAATATAGCTGATGCTCAAAAAGGCAGTGAATTTAAATTAATTAAAGCTGCAGAAGTTTTGAAAAAGCTTGAAGAACAAGTGCCAGATCAAGCTAAAGAAGCTATTGAAAAAGCAAAAGAAAAGACTTTGGAAAAATTAGAACAAGATGTTAAGGAATTGCCAGCAATTGTGCGCGCGGAAAAGTTTGAAAAATATACTAATGCTTTGCCAGGCGATGAAACAGTTCATTTAAGTATTTTTGAACAGTTAAAGCAAATGCCTAATATTCCTCAAGATATGTTGGAAAAGATTGAGGAAGTCAAGGAGTTTGCAGTGCATAAATTTGAAAAAAAGATAGAAAAATTCAAAAGGCCGGAAATCAAAGATAAATTTTTTGAAAAATTAACTGGTGATGACTTGGATGATATTATGGTTTTAGAAGAATTAAAAGCTAAAATTAGCGCTAAACAAGAAGAATTAAAAAAGAAAATAGAGCAAGAGCATTTGGAAGGTGTTCAGGAATTTAAAAAGAAGTTTACTGATGTTAAATCCCAAGATCAAGCCATTCGTTTTGAAAAATTAGTTAAAGAAATGACTAATAATCCTAATCCTAAAACTTTTAAATTAATTCATGAATTAGAATTGGAAGTAGCGCAAGATCCAGATAAAAAAGCATTTATTGAAAATATTAAAAATAAGGCTAAATCAGAATTTGAAAATAAATTTAGAGAAGAAGGGGACAGATTTTTTGATAGAATGGGAAGTTTTGATCCAGAAGATATGATGGTTATGCGCGGATTTGAACAAGATCGGTTTTTTGACCCAAGAATGATGAATGATTTTTTTGATCATCAAACAGATCGCTATAAAAATCATATTCAAGATATTGATGATCCAGAAATGTTTAATCGTTTTCAAGAACGGTTTCAATACGCGCCACCAGAAATAATTGGAATGATGAAACAGGATAATGAATTTGAAGATATGATGCAGTTTAAAATGCGTAATATGATGGAAAGAGAATTAGAATTAAAAGAAAGAGAAATGCAAATGCAAATGGAAAGAGATTGGCGAAAAAATGAAGATGATTTTCAAATGAAATTGCGTCAGGTTAAAAATGATGAGGAAAAAGCAGCGCTTTTTGCGCAAAGACAAGAAATGGATGCAGCATTAATGGAAAAAGAATTTGAACAGCGCAAACAAATGATGGAAGCCAGATTTGAAAACGATCCTTTTTGCGATGCAACATGCCGTGAATTTCAGATTCAATTTATGGAACAGGATTTTAATAATATGCAATGGAATTTGCAAGAAGATGCAAGGATGAGAGAGTTTGAAATGGAAATAAATATGGGGCCAAATAGAGGATTTGATCCATTTGCAGGCAAGTGCGATAGCCCAGAAAGCTGTATGAATTTTTGTTATGAAAATCCTGATTTACCAGAATGCAGGGCGCATGCGCCTATGCCAATGGGTCCAATGGATTCATCTGACAGACCTTGCGGACCAGGAGAAATTAGTATGCCTGACAGTTTTGGCAATTGGTTTTGCAAGCAAGATCCTTATTGGAAACCACCAGAGTTTTTTAAGCATTGCGGACCAGGAGAAATTTGGAATGAAGAAAGAGGTTTTTGTGAATTTGATCAAGAAACATTTAAACCATGGATGCCAAAACCAATGCCTCCAGAAGGTTGTCCATCAGGACATTGGTGGGATCCAGGCATAGGCGAATGCAGACCTGATGATGGACCCGAAGGGCCATATCCTCCTGAAGAACATCCTCCATATATGCCACCAGTAAATTTTTGCGGTCCAGGCGAATATTGGGATGATGTCCGAGGATGCGTGCGCGAAGATTTCAAGCAATGCGGTTCAGATGAATATTTTGATTTTTATGAACAAAGATGCCGCGGGCATGACTGGCGTGAATGTCCGCCAGGCGAATATTGGGATCCAGGTAAAAATTATTGTGTTAAAGATGTTTTTGTTGAGCCAAAAGAATGTGAGTATGGCTATTATTGGGATCATTATAAACAAACTTGTGTAGAAGATCGCTGGATGCCGCCGCCTCCAACATCTTGTCCAATGCATTATCCAATGCCTTGTGAAAAAGGCCAGGAGCCAATATTGCCAGATCCAAATGACCCTTGCGGCCAGCCGTCTTGCTATGTTCAAGAAATGCCTTCTGATTGCCCAATAAACACAATGTATTATGAGCCTTGCTCAACTGGTTATTATCGCGAAGAGTTTAAAGATGAAAGAGGATGTCTTACAATTGGAGAATGTTTGCCAATTAAAACTCCAACTCCAATACCAACACCAATTCCAGAGCCAGTTGCTTGCACTGATAATTGGGATCCGGTTTGCGGTTTTGATAATATAACTTATTCTAATGAATGTTATGCTAAACAGGCTAATACAGGCATTCAGTATTGGGGTGAATGCGCTCCAGTGCCAACTCCTGTTCCAACGCCTTATCCAACAACAACAGGCGGTTGGTGCGGGGATAATGTATGCAATTCTAATGAAACCATGGATAGTTGTCCAAATGATTGTGGCAGGCCAGCAGCATATTGTGGTGATTATATTTGTGACAGCAATGAAGATTTTGCTTCTTGCCCAAGTGATTGTGGCACAATGCCACCTTCTAGTTATTGTGGTGACAATGTATGCGATTCTAATGAAACATCATCAGATTGTCCAAACGACTGTGGTTCGTCATATTATTGTGGTGATGGAAATTGTGATTCAGGCGAGGATCAGCATAATTGTTCAACTGATTGTGGATCACCTGCTTATTGTGGAGATGGTATGTGCGATAACACAGAAGACTCATATTCTTGTGAAATGGATTGTGGGGCACCACCGCCACCACCAGAAGAAACTCCTCCACCAGTAGAAGAAATGCCACCACCTGAGGAAATTCCTCCGCCAGAAGGAGAAGTTCTTGGAGTTAAAACCAAGAAAACAATTTTTGGCAAGATGTGGGATAGCTTAACAGATGTTTTTGCTAAACAGGAAATTATTATTAAGCCAACTGTTTTGGCATATATTCCTCACGCAACTCTAAAATTTAATGCTAATCATCTTAAGCCAAGAATTTTAGTGTCTGAAAGCAATAATTATTATAGGTTAATTTCTCAATATGAGCCTAGGATTTTAGGCGCTAAAATTGAACCAGTGAAAGTTAAATTCCCATTATCATCAGTTTGGCAGATTCTAATTGCTTCATTTTGGTAAAAAAAGATTAGATTTAATTTTAACCCCGCCTCTCGCGAGAGGCGGGGTTGTTTTTTATTTTAGGGTTTGGTAAAATTAACTTATGTCTAACTATCAAAGTGAATACAAGATTCGTTTAAAAAAATTAGAAGCTATTAAAAAAGCTGGAATTAATCCATATCCAGCTAGTTTTGATAAACAAAATTCTGTTATTGAGATTAAAAATTCAAAAGATAAAGCTAAACTAAAAATAGCAGGAAGATTAATAACTATACGGGAAATGGGTAAAATTATTTTTTGTCATTTGCAAGATGAATCTGGCAAAGCTCAAATTGTTTTAAAATCTGATAAAATAGATAAAGAAAAATTTAAATTTTTCTTAAAAAATATTGATATAGCTGATTTTATTGGAGTAGAGGGTGAGGTTTTTACAACACAAAAAGGTGAAAAAACTTTGCTTGTAAAAAAATATAAATTATTGTCAAAAGCATTATTGCCATTACCAGAAAAATGGCATGGAATAAAAGATGAAGAAATAAAATATAGACAACGATATTTAGATTTAATTTCTAATCAAGAAACAATGAATAGATTTAAATTTCGTAGTAATTTTATAAAGGCTTTGAGAGAATTTTATTGGCAAGAAGGTTTTGAAGAAGTTGAAACTCAGACTCTTATGCATTCAGCAACAGGCGCTTCAGCTAAACCATACATAACTCATAATAATGGTTTAGATATAGATGTTTTTTTAAGAATTTCTTTAGAACTTCCTTTAAAAGAATTAATTATTGGTGGGTATGAGAAAATTTTTGAAATTGGCAAAGTTTTTCGTAATGAAGGTTTTGACCCGTCACATTTACCTGAACATTTAAGTTTGGAACATTATTGTGCTTATTGGGATTTTGAAAATAATATGAAATTTACTGAGAAAATGTTTGATTATTTATTTCAAAATCTAAACCTTGATAAAAAAATTAAAATTATTGGCAAAGATGGAAAAAACAAAGAGGTTGATTTTACAACACCTTGGGAAAGAATAGATTTTGTTAAAATGGTTAAAAAAGATAGTAATATTGACATAGAAAAGATTAAAAATGCTGAAGAATTAAAAAAAGAAATTAAAAAAAATAATATTGAGATAGAAGATATGGATAGTTTGGAATACGGTAGTCTTGTTGACGCTTTATACAAAAAAGTTTCACGACCTAAAATTGTCGGTCCTGTTTTTCTATATAATTATCCTGTTGAATTGCAACCTTTAGCCAGGAGAAGTGATAATGATGAAACAAAAGTAGATCAATTTCAGTTAGTGATTAATGGTTGGGAAATTATTAAAGCATACTCGGAACTTGTTGATCCTTTTGATCAGGAGCAAAGATTTGAAGAACAAGCTCAAGCTATAGCTAAAGGCGATGAAGAAGCTCAAGCAGGTGATGATGAATATATTACAGCCATGAAATATGGAATGCCACCAATTTCTGGCTGGGGAATGGGCATAGAAAGAATTATCACTTTGTTGACAGGTCAAACAAATTTGAGAGATGTTGTCTTGTTTCCGTTAATGCGACCCAAAGAAAAGTAATTTTATGCAAATTATTAAAGACAAAATTTCAATTCAAGAAATTAAGCAAATGACAGAGAAGTTTTTTGGCAATTTTGTTAAGGCTGTGATTGATGTGGAGCAGGAAATTATGGCTGTTGATGCGCAAATGCACGCTGACTTAGAAAAGTTAATGTTGGAAAATAAATCAGAGCAGAAAAATTTATGGGGCATAAATTTGTATCCAGAATTTTTTAATCAAGATGATTTTATTGAATTTGATTCAATGATAAACTTAAGACCATGGCAGGATAATAGGAGTAGGGGAGTAGAAGATGAAGAGATTCAGAAAAAAATAAGAGAAATTGTAAATAAATTAGTTATAAAACAAAATGAATTATCAACATAAAGAATTAGCACAAGGCAGATGGTTTGAATTTAGTTTAGCAGAGCAAATGGCGAATATTGGTGCAGAAATTGGCAGAGCCATTAATTGGCGCAAAAAAAATAATTTAGAATATAGCCATAAAGCTTTTTTTCGTGGATTAGAATTATTAAGCTTAACTATTGATGATCCAAAAAATAGAAATTATCGCTTAAAAGAATTGTGCCGGCTTTATGAAGTTTTAGTTGATTATTTTGTAGGCAATAATCAATATAAATCAACAGATAAATTAATGGAAAAATATTTTTTTGCATTTAATTATGCAGCTAATAGATAAAAAATATGTCTATTCAACATAAAAATTTCAGATTAAAAGATTTAAAATATAAAATTGATCAAAAAACTAATCAACAAATTTTGGATTTGCAAAAAAAGTTTGAAGAAAAATTTGATCAAGAAGATCAAAAAAAATTGTTTTTTTCTCAAAAAGTTGATTTTATTTATAACACAACTGCTTTAGAAGGCAATACATTTACTTATGCAGAAACAGAAACATTATTATCAGGAGTTACAATTGGCGGACATTCTATAAAAGAAGAAAATGAAATTATTAATCAGCAAGAAGCTTGGAAATTTACTTTAGATTCAGCTTTTACTAAGCCAAATATTCAAATTAGAGAAGAGTTAATAAAGGATATTCACTGGCGTGTTGGTAAAGATACTGTGGTTAATCCAGGCCAATACAGAGATGGTAGGGTTAGAATTGGCGGAACAGAATATACTCCTCCAAAAACAAAACAAGAAATAGAAGTTTTAATGAAAAGTTTTGTAAATGATTTAGATAATTTAAAAGAAAATTTTTTTATTAAAGCAATTATTATTCATTTTACAGAATCTTTAATTCAGCCTTTTTTTGATGGAAACAAAAGAACAGCTAGATTATTAATGAATTTTGTTTTAGCACAAAATAATTATCCGTTATTATCTGTTCCAGTTAAAATTCGTAAACAATACGCAGATGCAATGATTATGGGATATGAAACTTTAGATATTAATTTATTAATGAAATTATTAAGTGATTTAATAATTTCAAAATTAGAAGATTATAATTTATAATTATATGCTAGATATAAATAAAATAAGAGAAAATAAACAAGAAATAAAAAAAGCTCTTTTAAAAAGAGTTGAAGAAAAAAATCTAGATTTAGATAAAATTTTAGAATTAGATGATTCTAGAAAAAAAATAATTCAACAAGTAGAAGAATTAAAAGCAGAAAGAAATAAATATTCTAAAACAAAACCAGATAAAGAAATTATTAAGAAAATGAAAGAAATGGGAGAGAGTATTAAAAAACTAGATCAAGAATTAAAAAAAGTTGAGGATAAATTAAATACAAAATTATCAGAAATTCCCAACATTCCTGCAGACGATGTTGTGGCTGGTGGAAAAGAAAATAATAAAGTGATTAAGGTTTTTGGAAACAAGCCTAATTTTAATTTTAAATCCAAAGACCATGTTGAATTAGCAACTAGTTTAGGTTTAATAGATTATGAAAGAGCTGCTAAAATGTCAGGTTCAGGATTTTGGTGCTATAAAGGTGATGGCGCTATTTTAGAATGGGCATTATTAAATTATTTTATAGAATTTCATCGCAATAATGGATATGAATTTATTATTCCACCATATTTACTTAATGAAAAATCAGCTTATACTTCAGGTCATTTGCCAAAATTTAAAGATGATTTATTTTGGTGTGAAAAAGATGGACTTTGTTTAAATGCTACTTCAGAAATGATGATGGGAAATTATCATAGAAATGAAATTTTAGATAATAAAGATTTGCCTAAAAAATATTTTTCATATTCTTCTTGTTTTAGAAGAGAAGCTGGAAGCTACAGAAGAGAAGAAAGAGGAATGATTAGGGGGCATCAATTTAATAAAATAGAAATGTTTATTTTTTCTAAGCCAGAAAATTCTTGGAAGCTTTTTGATGAATTAAAAAATAATGCTGAAAAATTAGTAGAAAATTTAGGTTTGCATTATCAAACTTCAAATTTAGCCGCAGGCGATTGTAGTGCGGCAATGGCAAAAACTCTTGATGTTGAAGTATGGATTCCAAGTGTGGAAATATATATAGAAGTTTCTTCTATTTCTAATGCTTTGGATTATCAAGCCAGAAGAGGGAATATTAAATTTAAAGATGAAAATGGAAAAAATAATTTTTTACACATGCTAAATGCTTCAGGATTGGCAACTAGTCGTTTAATTCCAGCTATTTTAGAACAGTTTCAGCAAGAAGACGGAAGTATTAAAATTCCTGAAGTTTTACAAAAGTTTGTAGGAAAAAAAGAATTACATAATTAATTACATAATTAAATAAAAATATAAAACAATTCATTTAAAGGAGGAAAAGAAAATGAAAAAAACAATATTTGTAATTGTTTTTTTGTTTTTAATAGTTTCAGGATTATTGGCTCAAAATAATTCTAATTTAAAAGTTGAGGCTTACAAAAATTTTCCAGACACTGCTAATTTTGTTTATAAAAATTATTTAGTAGCTTCATGGCAAGGTAGAAGTGAAAATTATTTTAATATTTTAAATTATATTTTTGAAATTATTGATTCAATTAATGTGGATATTAGTCTTAAATGGGAGATTCAGAAACAAAAAGATATTTTTTTTGTTAGAGAATTAAAAAAAAGAGAAATATTAGGCAGTTTTGTTTGCGTAGAGAGAACAAACAGTCAAATAATTTTTTATGCGCAAGGCGTTTTTCAACCCAAGGGGTTGATGCAAGGTTTGTTGGCAATTTCTAGAGGATCATTAAAGAGACAAAAAGTTTTAGGCCAAGCTTATTTTTTTATTGATTTTTGGCAAGATAAAGGAATTGTTCAAAATTATATAAAGTTTTGTTTAGACACAAATAGTAATTTGGCTAATCTATATATAAATATATTGGCCAAAGAAGAAGCTAAAAATATTTTTGAAACTGTAGTCACTACTTTTAAATTAGTGGCAAATAAATGATACATGGATTAATAAAGCAACAAAATTAATCCATGTTTTTTATTTTTATTAAATTTATGTTAAAATTCAATTATGCCTAAACGAGATTATCATGAATCAGAACATACTGGTAATTTGCTTAAGCAGCGAGAACAGTTGGTGCAGGAAGAAAAAAAATCTTTTCGCATAAAGATTTTTTTTGGTTTAATAATTTTAGTATTTTTAGGAATAATATATTGGACATTTTTTTCATCATTTTGGCAAATTAAAAAAATTAATATTACTGGCACAAATCAGATAGGGGAGATAGAACAGATTGAAAAAATTACAAAAGAATTTTTATGGCATAAGAGATTTTTAATTTTTTCAGGGCAAAATTCATGGTTAATTAATAAAACTGGTTTACAGAATTTAATTTTGACAAAATTAGATCTAAATAGCGTAGAAATTGAAATACAAAAACCAAATTTGTTAAAAATAAAAATAAATAAAAAAATCCCAAGCTTAATTTGGCAGGAAAACAATAAGTATTTTACTATTTTTAGTGATGCAAAAATTAAAGAACAGATTTATGATATTAAAGCTTATGAATTACCATTAGTAGGATATAATACTACAACAGAAATTAAAATTGACAAACAATATGTATCAGAAGATCAGTTAAATTATATTTCTAAAATATTTTCTTTATTTAATTTTTATTTTTCAGATTTAGAAATAAAAAGATTTGTTTTAGAAGATATGCAGAGTAGAGAAGTAAAATTAATTACTTTAGAAAGATGGTATATTTTACTAAATTTAGATGTAGATGAAGAACAAAGTTTAAGCAACATTAAATCAGTATTAGAGCAGAAAGTAGAGGATAGAACAGGCTTGCAGTATATTGATGCACGAATTAGTGACAGAATTTATTATAAATAAATTTTAATTTATGTTATAATAAATTTAATTGTGGATAAGACAACTAGTAAGATAGAGAAGAACAAAAAATAAATTATTATTAGATATGTAAATGTCGTATAATATAGATTAAACGAACATTTAGGTAATATTAGTACATGAATCACTCAAACAAACCAATCCCCTTGCATTTGACAGATTTTTTGGAATGGTGCGAAATTGAAAAAGGTTTAAGTAATAAAACCCAAGAAAATTATAATAATTTTTTAAAAAAGTTTTTTAATTTTTTAAATAATAATTCTCTTTCTGAACTTAAACCTCATCAGCTTACTTCTGAACATGTTTGGAACTATCGTGTTTTTTTGTCACGAATCAGGTACCCTAAGACCCAGGAGTGCTTAAAAAAAACAACACAAAATTATTATTTGATTGCTTTGCGTTCTTTGTTAAATTTTTTTGCTGATCGAGACATTACTTCCCTGCCTGCAGAAAAAATTAAATTAGCACGCGATGCTAGTAAAGAAAAATCAATTAATTTTTTAAAATTAGAACAAATTGAAAAATTATTATTATCTCCAAATATTAAGACTTTGGTTGGTCTGCGTGATCGAGCAATTTTAGAGACTTTATTTTCAACTGGTTTGCGAGTGTCTGAATTAGTGTCGCTTAATGTAGAACAGTTTAATAGTATTAATAATAAAATGGATTTAGAAATTCAAATTATTGGTAAAGGTAAAAAACCTCGCACAGTTTATTTTTCTGAACGAGCCTTAGAATGGCTTAAAAAATACCTAAAAACACGCAAAGATGTAGATAAGGCATTATTTCTTAATTATCGCTCTAGAACAGGCTCTGAAAGGCGTTTAACAGTGCGTTCAATTGAACGATTAGTAAAGAAATATGTAAAAATAGCTGGTTTACCACTTACTACTTCCCCACATACTTTACGGCATTCTTATGCCACAGATTTATTGGAACAAGGTGTTGATTTAAGATTAATTCAAGAATTTTTAGGACATTCTAATATTGCTACTACTCAAATTTATACTCATGTGACAAATAAGAAGTTAAAAGATGTGCACAGAGAATTTCATTCTGGAAATAGATTGTCATCTTGAATTTTTTTAATATTCTTATTAACCTGCTTATAAAACGCTGGATAATGCTGGCGGATAATCCATTTTCCGCGATGAAATTGTCTAAAAGGCAATTTTTGATGATGCGCTATTTCATGAGCTAAAATATTTAAAATAGATTTAATGGATTTTGGTTTTCTGTGTCTAGGTGTATAAATATCTATAGTAATAGTTTTTGTTTTTAAATTCGTATGCGCCAAAGTATATGATTTTTTTAAATTTAATACTCCCCTGCCCTGAGCATCAATTTGTCTGCGCATTGTTTTAAAAGTAAAATTCTTTAAATTAAAAATTCCCGCAATGCGGGTAAAAATCTTTTGAATTTTTTCTTCATGAGTCATTATGGTAAATAATTTAATGGATTAACAGGGATTCCATTTTTGCGAATTTCAAAATGTAAATGCGGGCCTGTTGAAAGTCTACCAGATCCAGGTGTTCCAGGCATTCCGCCAGATAAGCCAATAGTTTCTCCTTGAGAAACAAATTGTTCTTCATTTACAAAAGATTTTGAAGTATGACCATAAACTGTAGAAAATCCATCACCATGCACAATCATAATATATCCATAACGGGTTCCATTAATGCGAATTTTTGCCACATATCCAGAAGATGCAGCCTTAATTGTAGAGCCTTGAGAAGATCTTAAGTCAACAGCTGGATGCTCAAAAATATATCTAAAAGGATATGATGGGTCATGAAAATACGCTGTTATTCCTCTATTTGGCACTGGCCAAATAAAATCAGAACCACCTAAAGCTTGTAAATTATTTTCACCAGATAATTTTTCACGGATTTGTTTTTCCAAACTAACAATATTGGCATTAACAGAATTTTGTTCAGCTTTTAATTGAGAGATTAAAGATTGAAATTTGGCTTCAGAATTACGACTTTCAGATAATAAACTTTGTTTGGCATATGAACGGCTTAGTAAACCATTTTGTTTTTCATCTAATTCAGTAATTAAATTTTCTAAAGATTTTCTTCTTTTTTCAATATTAGCAATATGAATTTCTAAATTATTTTTAAATTCTTTAATACTAGCTAATGATTGACTAGTGTTGTCTTGTAAAATTTCTAGTGTGTGAAGATGATTATAAAAATCAGAAAAGTTATCTAAAGTTAATGCTAATTCAATTGAAGTTTTTTTGTCCATTTTATTCATTTGTTGAATAAAATTAGTTAGTTGTTTTTTGTCAGTTTTAATGTTTTCTTCAGCAGTTGCAATTTTATTTTCAGTTTCTTCTATTTCTAATTCAGCCTCTTCAATTTGATTTTCTTTAAGTTGAATTTCAGTTTCTAGTTTATTAATTTCATTATTTAAAATACCTACTTGATTTCCTAAAGAAAAAGACTGTTTTTTTTGGTAGTTAATACTTTTTTGATATTCATCAATTTGTTCTTCAAGTTGTTTAATTTTGTTGCGTTTTTGTTGTATTTCATCATTAATAATTTGTACATTTTCATCTTGTGAATGACTTATTGAAATTGGAAAAATAAAAAAATTAAGTATAAAAATACATAAAATTATTTTTGTAAATAGTTTTTTGTTAAGCATGGGTTAATTATATCATAAATTTATTGCTTTTTTAATTCTTTCTAAACTTTTTTCTTTTCCTAAAACTTCTGCAATTTCAAATGGGCCAGGAGAATTTTGTTGCCCAGTTAGGGCTATTCGTAAAGGCCAAAGTGTGTCACCTGTTCCTAAATTATGAGCATTAATTAAATCTTTAATAAATTGTTCTAAAGCGCCACGAGTCCAGTTTTTTTCTGGAATTTTTTCTAATTCTGAATATAAAAATTCTAATCTAGATTTTGCAGTTTCTAAATCACTTTTTTTCCATTTTAATAAATTTTTATCATATTTTATTTCTTTAAAAAAATATTGTGTAACTTGAGGAATTTCAGAAAGTTTTTTGATTCTTTCTCTTTCTAAAGATATAATTTGTTGTATATATTTTTCATTATAACTTTCTGAATCAACTAAATTAGCTTCAATTAAATATGGTAAGCAAAATTCAGTTAGTTTTTTTAATGAAAGTTCACGAATATAGTGCCCATTCATCCAGTCTAGTTTTTCTTTATCAAAAATTGCTCCAGCTTTATGGACTTTTTTTAAATCAAATTTATATATTAATTTTTCTAAAGTAAAGATTTCTTCATTTGTTCCTGGATTCCAGCCAAGTAAAGCTAAAAAATTAATTAAAGCTTGTGGCAAATAGCCAAGTTTTTTAAATTCTAATACTCCTGAAGCCCCCTGTCGTTTTGATAGTTTAGATTTATCTGCTGCTAATATTAGTGGTATATGAGCAAATTGTGGCAAATCCCAATTAAAATGATTATATAAAATAATATGTTTTGGAGTTGAAGGCAACCAGTCTTCGCCGCGAATTATGTGTGTAATTTCCATTTCATGATCATCAACTACACTTGCTAAATGATAAGTTGGATATCCATCTGATTTTAATAAAACTTGATCATCAATTTCATTATGATCAAATTCAACTTGTCCACGAATTAAATCTGTAAATTTAGTTTTATTTTCTGGAATTTTCATTCTGATAACATGTGGTGTTCCTGTTTTTAGCTTTTTTTCAATTTCTTCTTGAGATAATTTTAAACATTTACGATCATATTTAGGCGCTTGTTTGTTTTGTTCTTGATTTTTTCTCATTTCAGCTAAAGTTTCTTGAGCACAAAAACAATAATATGCTTTTTTTTCTTTTACAAGTTGTTCAGCATATTTTTTATAAATTTTTATTCTTGAAGATTGATAAGGAATATTATCCAAATTATCTGGTTTTATTCCAGCCCATTCTAAACCATCTAAAATTGAATCAATACTCCCCTCTTGGTATCTAGCTTGATCAGTATCTTCAATGCGTAACAAAAACTCGCCATTGTGTTTTTTGGCAAAAAGATAAGAATAAAGCGCGGTTCTTAAACCACCAATATGTAAATCACCAGTAGGACTTGGCGCAAATCTTGTTTTTATTTTGTTATTTGTCATAGTGTTTTCTAAATACTAACCAAGAAAATTTAATACAAGCATCCCAGATTCTCTTAAATCTTTTTGGCTGTTTAATCAGCCGAAAAAGCCATTCAAATCCATAGCGCCAATTATTTGGCGCTCTTTTTATTTTTCCAGAAATGTAGTCAAATGTTCCACCAACTCCGATAGCTAATTTTACAGATGGCATTTTATTTAAATTATTATTTATCCATATTTGTGCTTTTGGGTGATTAAGTGCGACAAATAAGATTTCTGGTTGAAATTTGTTGATTTTATCTATTTTATTATCTGCTTCAAAAGTTGAATAATTAATATTTAAATTTGGATTTATTTTTTTTAAATTTTTTGCAGTTAAATATGGAGTATCTTTAAAACCGCCTAGTAAAAAGATTTTTGATTGGATCCCTGCCTCCGCAGGGATGACAGAAGGAATTTCTTTTACTAAATCCACTCCTGTAATTATTTCTTTAATAATATTTAATTTTTTCTCATTTTTACTTATCCCCCACCATGCAACTTTTAAACCAATAAAAATTTTTTGGAAATTGGAAATTGGAAATTGGAAATTTGAGGTTAGTGAGCAATATTTGCTCGCTAACCGAACACCATATCCATCAGCAACTGATAACCAAGAATTATTTATTATATTTTTAAATTCTTGATTTTTCTGCGCCTCAAGAATAAATTCAGGGTTTGTTGTAGTTAGTTGTTTTTGGCTATCTGGATGATTTAATAAATCTCTAATTTTTTCTAAAACTTCAGATTTAGAAATTATATCAATTTTTACATCTAAAATTTTAATCTGATTCATAAAATAATTTTAGCAATTATATTTTATTTTGACAAATAAAAAAAGTTATCATTAGCTCACGATCGTGAGCTAATGATAACTAAATTTACTTCATTTTTATTGAATAAAATCCGTCAGTTTCTAAATCATCTTGATAAATTATGCGTTGTCCAGCTTTACCAAGTTTATTTTTAGCATTATGATTAATAACTTGAAAATTATTAGGTAATACAAGCTCACTAACAAAATTTGTTTTATTTAATCCTGGTTGTTTTTGTATAATTAAATTATAATGCAAATCTTTTTGTTCACTTAAGCCTATAAAATTTGCAATTTTTTGTAACCAATTTTCATTTGAACTGTTTAATTTAAAAGGCAGTTTGTATTTTAGAGTGATTTTTTTTGATTCACCTGGTTTTAAACTTAACCAGCCGCCAAATACAGTTTTGTCAAATTCTTGAGTAATTCGTAAATTAAATTCTTCATTGATAATTGGATTTTGTTCTATTTTTTTTAAATCTTCATCTTCAGCTAATTTGATTTCATTATCAGCTGCAGCTTTGACAATAGTATTTGGTTTATTTTCAAAGCCAATGGCTGAAATTAATTTGCTATTATTAGGTATATAAAAACGAACATAATCTATATTAACATCTTTTTCAAAAATATTTTGAGAGTCACCATTATGTGTTCTTGTTAAAGTTGTTGTATCAATAACATCACCGTTAGTATCAATTTTTATAGAATGATTAATTTCATTTTTAATAATTTGATCTGTTTTGCCGCCAGCTAAGCTTGTGTGAATAATTGACAGATAATCACCTTGAGTTGATTTTATTTTACCAGACCATTTAAATTTGTCTGCAATTGATTGCATTTCAACATCTTTAAACCAGAGTAAAATATTTTTATGAGCCAAATTTTTAGATATTTTTTGGATTAAAGCTGGAGTGTTTTCAATTTCTAAATTAAAAACACGATCTAAAAGTTTTGGCATCATATCTGCAATGATTTGTTTTGGTTTGTTTTCTTCTGTATCATATTCATATTCAACAGCCATTTGAACTTCATGAGTAAAGTTTTCAGCAGTTAAAGTTTTTTCATATTTTGGCATGATTAATTCGCCAGTTATTACAAGTAAATCTTTAATTACATCTGGTGTTAATGTAATAATGCCATCTAAAGTTACGCCAGCTAATGTGTTTTCATAAAAAGTTGAAATTTTTTGGGCAGATGTTGGAAAATCTGCAAACCAGTTAGCATCCCAAATTTTCCAATCAGGAGAAAAATGTTGTAAAGGTTTAGGAGCTTTTACTTGGTTAGTTGTGGCAGCTTTTAAATCATAAAAACCTCCACCAGGTACTTCTATTTTTGTTATTTTGAAATCTATTATCTCAACTAAAGCATAAGATCCCATAAAACCGCCAGTTGGTCTTAATTCCGCATTATTTTGAAAAATAACTAAGTAATGCATTATTTTCTTTTGACCTAAAAAGTTATTTAAGAAATTATTTAAAATCTTAAGTTGTGAAATATAATCACGCAAAGCTGGTAAAGAAGATTTAAATAAAATTAGTTTTTCTAAATTTTGTTCATCAATATATTTTTTTAGAATTTCATTATCTATTTTTTCAGCATAATTTAGTAAGTCTAAAATTTGAGGTTCAATTTGTTTAAGTTTTTGAGATGTTAATTTTATTTTTGCACCTAATTTATTTTCTTCATAAGAATTTGAGTTTATTTTTTTTATTTCTTCAGCCAAATTAGCAATATCTTGACCAAGTTGAGCTGAAATTTGTCCAATCATTAAAAGATTTTCAGCTTGTTGTGCTTCTGGTACTAATTTAATAGCTTGTTTACTAAATGCATCAAGATTAGTTAAATAGTTATGGGCAATTTTGAAATTAAAATAAGCTTGTTCAAAATATTGATTAGCTTGTTCAAAATTTAAATCTTGTGTTAATTGAGAAGCATTTTTTAATGCATCTAAACCTTGCATTGATTGACCTAAAACTTGGCCTTTAATTTGGCTTCCTTTTTGTTTTAAGCTTAAAATTTGCAATGGCAAAACAATAATTAAACATACAATTACAAAAGATAAAATTGGTTTGACTGCAATTGGTTTTAGAGTAAAAGATTTTAATATATTTAAAAAAAGTAAAATTGTATTTTTTATTAACCACCAAAAAGATTTAAGTGTTCTGTCTACAATAAAGTCTAAAGCACGAAATGGAAACGAAATTATTTGCCATATAATATTAAAACTTGTTTTTATTAATGAATATTTTTTTTGTTCTTGTTTTTTAGATTCTGTTTCTAATTCAAAAAATTGCTGTGTTAAGTTGACTTTTATATTTGATTTATTTTTTAATTTATTTGGTTGTGAATATTCTATTTTTTCAGATACAGGTTCGTTTGGTAATTCAAAATCTAGTTTGGCTTTTGGTTGTTCTTTTTTTTCTGGCAATTGTTTGAAATTACTAAACCAGTCTTGTTCATTAAATGTTGGAATTGCAAAATCTGGGAGATTGCGGTTTGGTTCTTGAATTGGTTGATTTAAATCAAGAACATGAGATGAAAGTTTGTGTTTTGGTTTGGAGATTTTTATTGAAGTTTTGGATTTTTTATCATCAATTTTAATAGATACTGGAAAAACAAAATTTTCTGCCCAATCATCAGTTTGCAGTTTGTTTTTTTTCTTTTTTGTTTTGTCTTTTAACATATCCACACTCTTATATTTATATTTACATTATATCATTAAATTGATATTATTTAAACTATGAGATATGCAATTTTAAATTTATTTTTAGCAATTATTTTGAGTTTTAATATTTTTATTTGGCAATCCACTATTTTGGGAGTGATTTGTAGTGTTTTGTTTATTGGGTTAAGTAGTTGGTTGTTAAATAAAAAAAATGTTATTTTGGGTTTGCTAAAATTTTTATCAATTATTGTTATTGTTTTAAGCTTGATTTATTATTTTTATGAGTTAAATGATTTTGTTATTGTTGGTTTTTTAATTTTGTTAAGTTTGGTTATTTTATTTTTAAATAAAAAAAATAATTACAAATTATTAGTTACTAATTATCAATTAAGATTTGATTATAAAAAAATATTATTAATTTTAATTTATTTAATTTTACTCACAGCTTCTTACTTTTTACTAAAACAAGGGTCAACATTAGAATCTGTTCGTACACCTTGGGCACTAGTTAGCAAATGGTTTTTTGTTTTATATTTTATAACATCAGCTTGGTTGATTTTTATTATAACACGCTTAAAAACTATTTCTGCTTTAATTTTAAGCAGTTTGCATTTGTTTTTTACTTTTTCAATAGTTAATATTATTTTTCCTTTAGGTTTTGGCTATGATCCTTTTATCCACCAGGCAACAGAAAAATATATTTTAGAGCATGGTTTTATTTTGCCTAAACCTTTTTATTATTTAGGTCAGTATTCTTTAGTTGTTTTTTTTACTAAAATTTTTCAGATCTCACATATAATTATTGATAAAAATTTAGTGCCTTTGCTAGCTTCTATTTTATTGCCTTCAACCATTTATTATGCTTTTAAAAATAAAAATTTATTTATTATTTTTTTGTTTTTATGTATTCCCTTTTCTATTTTAACTTTTACTACACCACAAAATTTAGCTGATTTGCTAGTTATAATTTTGGCTTTTTTAGGTTTTAGTTATTTTTTAAAACAAGAATTGTCTATATATATTTTAAGTTTATTCACAATAGCAATTTTGTTTATACATCCGATTGCTGGATTAGCAGCAATGATTTTTATTTTAATTTTATGGACTCAAAAATGTAAAGTTCATAAATATTTAAAAAGAGTATTTTATATATTTTTATGTTTTTCTGCCCTAGTTGCCTTTTCCTTACTTTCGTTTATTTCTAGATTTAAAGTTGATTTTGTTAATAATTTTAATCTAGTTGAATTTTTTAAAAATAGTTTTCGTTTTTTTCCAGATTTATACTTGAACACTAATATTGTTCACTTAATTACTACAATAGTTTATTTTATTTGGCAGCCTTTTGTTGTGTTTCTAATGATTTTAATTTGTGTAGTTTTATTTTTAAAAAATAAAAAATCCCTCCTTACTCCTTACTCCTTACTCCTTACTTTCCTAATTTTATTAATTAATTCTATTTTAGTTTTTTCTTTTTTAGATTTTAATTTTTTAATTCATTATGAACGAGGTGATTTTGCTTTTAGAATTTTTAATTTAGGTATATGGTTTTTAGTGCCAATGGCTCTATATTTTGCAATATCTAAAGTATCTAAAATAACAAAAAATAATTTTATTAAATATACAATTTTTATTATTTTAGCTACTTTATTAACTTGCTCTTTATATTTTTCTTATCCGCGAGATGATCGTTTTTTTCGTTATCGCGGATTTAATACTTCAATTTATGACTTTAATGCAGTTAAATATTTAGAAGAAAATACAACAGAACCTTATGTTGTTTTAGCTAATCAGCAAATTGGCGCAGCTGCTTTAATGACTTATGGATTTCGTTATTTTGATAATAAATACTTTTTTTATTCAATACCTACTGGTGGCGAGCTACATCAAGTTTTTTGGGAAATGGTATATAATGAACCAACTTATGAAAAAGCAAAAATAGCAATGGATTTAACAGGCGTAAATATTGTTTATTTTTACTTACCAGATTATTGGTTTAATTTAAAAAAACTCTTTCCGGTTGCTTTGGAAGAGTCTTCAGATTTGACAATATTAGAAAATGGGAAAGTCTGGGTTTTTAAATACAAAAAAAAGTAGTCAATTAAAAAAGATTTATTAAATTTTCTAATTTTTTAATATATTTTTCTATGCCAATTTCTTTTACAGAATTTATACAATTAGCTGACATATTAGCTAATTGTTTTTGATTGTTTAAACTAAATTTTAAAATTTTTAATAAATCTTCTGCATCGCCGGCTTCAAAAGTAAAGCCATTAAAATTATTTTTAATAAATTCAATACCTCCAATTCGTGCAGCTAAAACAGGTACTCCATTAGATAAACTTTCAAAAATTACAGTTGGTGAATTTTCATAACATAAAGATGAAACAATTGTTGCGTTTGTTTGAACAAAAATTGTGTTCAACTCTGAATTTGGTACATAACCTTTGAAAATAATTTGCGAACAATCATTGGCTATTTTTTTTGTTTCTTTTAAAGCAGTTCCAGTGCCAACAATAAAGAGCTGAATGTCTTCTGGACTTGATATTTGTTTTAATAATTTTTTAAAAACTTTTATTAAAAGTAAAATGCCTTTATATTTTTCAACTTGTCCAAGAAATAGAAAAGTAAATTTATTATTTAAGTTTTTATTAATTGGGTTTTCAGTTTTAATATCAACAGGGTTTGTTAAAATCAATTTTTGTGATTTTTTAAAAAAATTTCTGGAATTATAAAAGTTTAATAAAAATTTAGATGATGAAATAACTATTTCAGGACTGTTAAATGCCCAGCGATTATATGCTTGATAAAGTTTTGTTAAGAAAAAGTTGTGTTGCCAAGAATTTTCTTCTCCTTTTAAAATTAAACCAGATGGTGTTGCTAATTGAACTTCATGTAATGTGTGTATGTTTTTAATTTTACATTTTTTCACTGCTCTGCAAGTTAAATAACCAATACCTTTAAGCATATGAGTCATTGCTATATCTATTTTTTCTTTGCGCAAAATATGCTTAATTATTAAATATGAATGAATATTTGCCATATCCAAAGCATGCCAAAAAAGGCGTAAAAATGGCCTGTGAGCATATTTATTGATATTTAGGTATGAAAACAGGTTTAAAGGGTAAAATCGGTAAATAATTACATTATTTTCAATACTTTTTTTAGGAAACAAACTTTTAAACCCATCAAATTTACAAGTTGTAATTACAAAAATTTTATGATTTGTTTTTTTAAAGCCATCAATAATATTTGCCACTACAGTTTCAGCTCCGCCTTTTGTATAAGGGGCAAATACTGAAGTAATTAATGCTATTTTTTTATGCATAAATTTTTATAATAATTTATAATTTTTTCACAAATTTTTTCCCAATCATATTCTTTCTCAACTTTTTCTCTGCCAGCTTGACCAAATTTTTTAACTTGTTCAGGATTGTTTATGAAAAATAATAATTTTTCAGCTAGATCGTCTGTGTTATTTGGTTTAACTAATAAGCCAGATTTATTTGCATCAGGCGTAGTTCGCAAACCAGGCCAATCTGAAACTACTACAGGAGTTGCGCAGGCCATTGATTCCGCGGCTGTAATAGAAAAACTTTCAGTTGGTTGAGTGGATGGCACTGCTGTGACTGTTGCCAAATTATAATAATTAGTTAATTTATTATGATTAATGTTGCCTAGAAAAATTACTGAATTATGAACACCATATTTGTTCACTAAATTTTTATAATAACTTAATAAATTTCCATCACCAGCAATAATTAATTTTACATCTGGTTTGTTTATAATTTTTATTGCTTTAATTAAAATGTCAATTCCTTTAAAAAAATGAGCTTTATCTAAAGCTTGTGCAGTAAAAATTATTTTATTTTTTTGTTTTAAATTTGGTTTAAATTTTTCAATATCAACTCCATTAGGCACAACTTTAAATTTTTCAGGATATTTTAAATAATATTTTTTTATAGCGCAATTTTTAGCATAATCATCTGACAAAACAAAAACTTGATCAACTGTTTTAAATAAAAATGAAGTAATAAATTTTTGATGTAATTTATTAATAACTTTTGTAATTCCCTTTCCAACCATATCCATTTGATAATGAAAAACAATTTTTGGACATTTTTTGTATTTTATTTTTTTTAGCAACCATAAAAATTCTGCTATACCAAAATATGGGTAATATAAATGCACTATATCAAAATCTTTAACTAATTGCATAATTTGAGGCACAAAATCTGCATATCCAAAAGAAAACCATGGTTTAAATAATTTGGTTTTAAAATTACCTGTTTTATAATTAATTTTTCTATCACATAAAAAAATAGTCACATTATGTGATTTTGCAATTTCATTGGCAGTGTAATAGCAAGCTGTTCCCATTCCACTGGATAATGGAGGGAAAACAGGGCTAATATATGCAATTTTCATAATTTTATCTAAATAGGCCACAGCATCTTGAGCAAATGGGTAACAATTTTTTATTTACAGATGCTCTAAATTTTTTTATTTTTTCTCCTTGCCAAATTTGTTTAATGTTTTGTGAGTTTAAATTTCCAATTGTATAATCTGGATAATCTGCGCAAATAACAATATCTCCATTATGTCTAATATCAATTTCTCTATCAATGGCTCCACATTGTTTGTGTTTGAATAATTTTTGATGATCTTGATAATATTTTGCAATTTCAGATATTTTTAAATTAGGAAAAATTAAAATTGGTTTTTTGAATTTTTTATTTTTAATATTTTTGATTAATTCTTGAATTTTTTCTGCACGATGTCCGGCTTGTTCATCTTGAAAACCTTGCCAGCTAGTAGCTGAAATTTTAAACTCATCTAGCATTCTTTTTTCGTATTTATTTCCTATTTCTTGTGCAGTAAACCATCCAAGCTGAATAATACTCATATCAATAGCTGGATTTTTTTCAATTTCTTGTAGTAAATTTTCAATATTATCTAAGTTATCTTTATTTAAAGTTATTATAGCTTTGATTAATGGCTTGTGTTTGTATTTTTTTTGTTTATCTAAAATTAATTCCAAACCTTGCATTACTTTTTGAAAAGCTCCTGGTACTTGAACAACAGAATTATGAATTTCAGATGTGCCAATTAATGAAATGTCTAATGAATCAATTTTATTATCTAATATATTATTAGCATATTTTTCTAATAAAATACCATTAGTGTTAATAGTTGTTGTTAATTTTTTTGATTTAACATGTTTAATAAATTCTGCAAAATTTGGATGCATAGTTGGCTCGCCGCCCCAAATATAAATTTCTGGTCTGTATCTTACGCATTCATCAATTATTTGTTTTAATTTTTCAATATTTAAAAAATTTTTAACTTGTTTAAATTCTGAGGTTCCAGTTGATCCCCATTGCCCGCACATTTTGCATCTTAAATTACATCCATAAAAAAGAAAAAAACGAACTAGTTGAGGAAATGAGCTAGTTTTAGAAAATTTTTTAATTAGCCAGTGTTGTGTTTTAGCTAATGTAATTTGTGGATATTTTACAGCTAATTTTAATAAATTTATTTTTTGATGTATAGACATTTGAATAAATAATAGATTAATTTATTTGGAAATAATAATAATAAAAATTCTAGCCATAATCTAATTTCTGCAAAAACTGTCCATTCTTTTTTAAAGCGAAAATATTTTTGTTTAATTTTTATTGTGTCTTTTAATTGTTTTTTTAGTTCATATTTTTTAGAACCAGTTGAATGTATTCTATATTTTAATAAAGGCTCTTGTAAATTATATAATTTTTTATTTTTTAAAATTAATCTAGAAAATAAATCATAATCTGCAAGTAAATTAAAGTCTTTTTTATAGCAACCAATTTCCTGAAAATCTTTTTTATAAAACATAATACTTGGATGAGCTATGATGTTTCTAATTTTTATTTTTTTATTGATCTGTTTTGAATTTTCAGGATATTTGCGATTTCCAATTATTTTATTATTTTTGTTAATTATAGTTAAATTTGATCCTACTAAAAAAATGTCAGAGTTTTCTGACAAAAATTTTATTTGTAATGATAAGCGATTTGGTTCAGAAATATCATCAGCATCCATTCTGGCAATAAATTCTCCTTGAGCTAGCTTAATGCCTTTATTTAGTTGTTCTACAAAACTTGTTCTAGTTTGATTTAAAAAATATTTAATTCTAGAATCATTAAAATCATTTATAATATTTTTTTGAATATTTTCACTAGGGTCTTCAATAATAATTAATTCAAAATTTTTATAATCCTGATTTAAAATACTTTTCACAGCCTGCTTTAGGTAATTAGGTGATGTATTCCAAACTGGCATTATTATTGAAATCAATTTATTTGTCATATTTTTCTAATGCATCTTTTCTAATAATTTTTGTAATATTTTTTTCAATTTTTTCTAATTTAAGTCTAATTCTAAATATTAAATAAAATAAAATTATAACTCCAATATAAAGCAAAATATCAATACCTGAACTTGAAAAACCTAGATTTATTGCTAATTTATCTAATTCTTTAATAAATGCAATAGCTAAAGCTGATAAAATCCAAAAAATAGACCAAAAAATAAATTCATTATTAGAAATTTGTTGTTTTCTTTTTTGCATTAAAAGTTTTATTACAAAATATAAAATAACTATTAAAGCAATGATTTGTTGTAGCATATATTAATTATTTAATTTCATTAAAAATAATTCTTTTAATATTTTAAAGCCAGCTCCAATTCCTTGCCCAAATTCATTATAAATTACTGTTACTGGGACTTCTTTAAATTTTAAATTATTTTTTTTGATTTGTGAGGTTATTTCTGTGTTGTGAGACATGCCATCTTGTAAAATTTTTATTTTTTGCGCAGCTTTGTTTGATAAAACACGATAACCACAATGCGCGTCAGTCAATTTAATTCCAGTGATTAGTTTATTTATAATACGACTGACAGGATGTATAATTTTTCTTTTTGCAAATGGCATATTTTTATTTTTTTGCAAAAAACGAGAGCCTAAAATAATATCAACTTCATTATTTAATAATGGGATTAAAGTTTGTTGAATTTCATTTACAAGATATTGTCCATCAGCGTCAAAATGAACAATAATTTCAGCATTGTTTTTAATAGCAAAATCTGTTCCTGTTTGTAATGCAGCGCCTTGCCCTCTGTTGATTATATGTCTTAAAACAGTAATTGGAAATCTTTTTGCAATTTCAAAAGTATTATCTGTTGAACAATCATCAATTACTATAATTTTATAATTATATTCAAGTAAGTTCTCAATTACTTGCGCAATATGTTTTTCTTCATTAAAAGCCGGAATGATGATGAAAATATTTTGTTGCATTTATTTTGTGACTTTAGGCGAATAAATATTATTTGAATAATTTGTAATTTGTTCATTTAATAAAGAATCCCATCCAGTAACAAAATTATTTTCAAGTAGTTTTATTTTTTCATCAACTTGATCTGGAGTTGGAGTAAATTCAATTTCAAAACTAGCTTGTGTTTTTTCATTTAATTTTAATTCATCTAAGTTCCACGAAATTAATCGTGTTGTTGGATCAAAGTTTAATGCTTTTCCTTTGTTAACAGCAATTTTATTAGTATAACTAATGTTTTCTGGAAGTTTTGCTGAAATTTTTATATTTTGGACTGCACGATGTTCACTAGATAATTGCCAGATAATTCGCACTGAAGTTTTATTATCAACTTTAGGTGGCCATGGACCAATGCCTAATTGCTCGCCTTCTTTTGTGTTATAAATTAATTGATTATTGAAAATTAAATTAGCCTTAGTAATTTTGGGTTCTAATTTTTTTTCATCAAATTCCCCGCTAACTTGAGGTCTAATAATTTTTAATTCAGTAATTTTTATAGGAAATTCTAAAGTAGCTAAATATGCATTAACTAGAATTAAAATAAATATTAGAAAAATTAAAAATAGGTCAAAATTTTTATGACTTTTAAATTTATTGTTTTGTTCATTATTATTGTTCATATTGTTGAAAAATCTGTTCAGAACTTGGCTCTAATGGAGCGAAGCGGAATTAGAGACTGTTCGGAACTTTTTCTCCTGTCATCCCTGCGAAAGCAGGGATCCAGTATTTTAATTTTTTAAAAAGTTTCAAACTCCTAAAGGTCCTGAAAGTTTGAAACAGATTTTTTTATATTTTTTAAAGATGACCACTTTAAATCAATATTTGCTTGTTTGATAATTTTTTCAATCATTCCAGTAGTTTGTTTCGCATAATTATTTGAATTGATAAAATCTAAAAAATCTTGTTTTTTGTGAGCGTCAACTCCACCGCTTGCAATTTTATTGTATTTTTTAATTATTTTTGCAACAAATTTTTCATCTTTTGCATATTCCTTTTTTTGAATTGTTTTATGTGTCCATAAAGCGTAAATAGTTTCTGCCCCGTCAAGTCTATTATGTTTTATAATTTGTTCAAACATTTTGTAATTAATTTTATCTTTTACAGAGGAATAGTGAGCTAAAATTGCTAACCCACCGGCGTCTCTAATTAATTGAACTGATTTGTCCATATCAACAATATAATTAATATCAACATAGATATTTGGTATATATGAATCTGAAGTCAAAAATAGATCAAAAAGATAATGTTTAAACCCTTGAACAATCATTTTGTTATATTTAACTAAAAGTTGCTTATCTTTTTTTGCGTCCATTTCCATTTTTCGTTTATATTTCTCAATGATTTTGTGATTATATTTTTTAGATAAGAGAATTTTGGCAATATGAGGTCTTCCAACAACACCATCGTCAGCAATTTTTATGCATTCTTTTTCAGTAATTTTAAAATTTAATTTATTAAGGTTTTTGATTGTTTTTTGCATTCTTATAATTCTAGCTTCTTTTACTTTTTTGCAATGTTTTAATAAGTTTTTATTAAGTGGATTTACAAAAAGTCCAACAATATGGAAAAGATCGTGTTTTTGATTTTTTAATTCTTTTGGCAAACCAGATGAGATTTCAATACCAATAATCCATTTTGTTTTATGGTTTTTATTAAGCAAAGTAATTGTTTTTTTGTTTGGAACCGAATCGTGATCCGTAAAAGCCACAGTTGAAATACCTAATTTTTCTGCAAAATCAAGAATCTCTAAATGTGACATTTCTCCATCTGATGTTGTTGTATGGCAATGAAGTGTTTGAATGTTTGTATTTATTTTTTTAGACATTTTAATTTTATTAGAAATTATAATTTATAATTTAGAAATTTTACTCCAGATCCTTCGGCTCCTAACGACCTTAAAGGTCGCTCAGGATGACTACTCAATAAATGCTAATATTTCAACTTCCCCATCATTATCAATATCTATTGCGCTAACTTTAGCGCCGTTGCGAGAAGATGGATCAAAGGAAAAAAAACCAGGATCAACTAAATGGCCGATTTTGTCATAAATTCTTATATGTGGACCACCAGTTGGCCCTGCTCCTGTTATTATCTCATCTTTGCCATCATTATTCAAATCTGCACACGCAACATTAACTCCACCGCGAAAATTTTGATTATAAGGAAAAAAGCCAGGATCAAATAAGTGTCCATCAGATCTGAATATTCTAACATGTGGACCACCTCCAAAACCTGCACCAGTTACAATTTCTTTATAGCCATTTCCATTTAAATCACCTAAAGCAACCTGAACACCACCACGAAAATTTGGATTATAGGCCATCCATCCTGTATGAATTAATTTTCCTTGATAATTAAAAATTCTAATATGCGGGCCGCCTCCTTTTTGAGTTCCGGTTACAATTTCTAAATTTTTATTATCTTGAATATTACCAATTGAGATATTAATTCCAGAGTTATAATTTTTTCCATAAGGATAAAAAGTTTGTATTAAATTATTTTGTGAATTATAAATTTTAACTGAATTTGAATTAGTTACAATTGTTTCAAAATTTCCATCCTGATCTAAATCTGAAATATTAATTTGAGCACCACCTTCAAATTCAGATAAATAAGCATAAAATCCTGTTCGTTTATTATTACCACGTTTATCAAAAATTCTTAAATAAGATCCATTAGTAAACGATGTATTAATTAAATTAAATTTTTCTTGGTTGTTTTTTTGATTAGTTAGTTCTAATTTTTTAAGTAAAATTATTCCATCTTCACTAGCTAAAGTGATTTTATGAATTAATTCACCATTATTAATTTTTTTATCTTGTGTTCCGCGGATTTTTTCATAAATAATATTATTATCTAGATTTATAACTTGGCTTTTATTAGTTGAATTAAGCAAAACAGTGCCGTGCTCAAAATCCCTACGCCAAATGCCAGATTTATATTGTGAATTATTTTTATTTAAAATATTTTGCGCTGAACTGATTGGCTGTCCTAAATTAGTATTATATTCATCATACCACCATAGTTGAGAATGATCTTGTGTTCCATAATCAAAAGCAAAATAACCATTTTCTAATAATGCTGAACTTAAACCAAAACGAATTTTTTTGTAATCATGACCATTGCCAGTATTATTAGTGTTAGGATTTAAAATTACAATTTGTGGAAGATGTGAAATAGAATTATTAAGATTTTTATAATCATTCATTTGACCTGTCCAGCCACCTTGCCATTTATCTGGCCATGATTCATATAGTCGTCCGTTAATATAGTTTTTAGTATAACTTGAAGAATTAACTAAAATAATTTTATTATTACCTAATTCTTTTCTGGTGTTTTCTAATAATTTTTTCATTCCTATTTGCCATTTATTATTAGTTAGATTGGTATTATTAATTTGATCTAAGACATTATCCAAAAAGATTCCATCCCAAGGATGTTTGGCTAGCAATTCTTGTTGCATAAATTTAGGCAACCAAGAATTAAAGCCAGAGTGTGTAACATTAAATGAATAATTGCCAGGCCAGACTGAATGAATATTTCCTTGATTGTTTTTTAACCACCAAGATGAATTAATTTGTAAATACATTTTATGCCATGGTCCATTCGTGCTTTCTAAAATTTTGTAATTTTGCATTGGGAATTCCATAGCAGATAAATAGGCAATAATCTTAATATTTGGGTTTATATTTTTTAATATAGAAAAGATTTCTGGATTAGTGTCTTGAACTTGCATTCCCAAAATAACAACATCCCATTTTGCTAGTTTGTTCATTTCATTAGATGAAATTGGAGTTTTTAAATAATAATTTGCTAATTTTGGATAACTATTAGTTTCTGCTTGAGTTAAATTAGCAAACAAAAAAGACGCTATAAATATTAACGCCAATAAATTAAAATAAATAATTTTTTGAAAATTATTTTTTAAATTTATAGATGTTTCCCAATTCTTTATAATATTGCTCAGAATTGTTATATTTAGACATTTTTTCAAGATTTGCATATTCGTTTATTTTAACATCTTTTTCGTTTTTTGTCAATGATCTTATTTTATCAACTAAATCTTGAACATTGTTTGGTTCAAATAAATATTTTTCATCAATTAGTTCTGGTAAAGCGCCAATTTTACTGGCTAAAACTGTTTTTCCTAAAGCCATTGCTTCTAAAGCAGATAAACCAAAGGTTTCTGGTGATAACGAAGGCATAACTATAAATTCTGAATTTTTTATTAAAATTTTAAGTTGATCTTTATTTTGATGTCCTAATAATTCTATATTTTTTAATTTGCAATTTTTTTCTTCTGGACCAGCGCCAGCTATTTTAAGTTTTATGTTTGGCAATTGTTTCATTGCTTGTAATAAAATATTTACACCTTTTTCTTTTGATAATCTGCCAAAGTATAAAATATATTTTTTTAAATTATTTTGGATTTCTATATTTTTATATTCTTGTAAATTAATAAAATGTGATAATTTTTTTATTTTATTTTTATCAAATCTAGCTTGAATTAATTTATTAAATACAAATTTACTTGGCACTATAAAAATGTTTATATTTTTTTGATATATATTTAATATTTTATGATGCAAGTACATCTCTATAACACTGATAAGTGATTGAACACTAGAATTGTTCACGCATTTATCTTTTAAACACAAATAATATTTACTACCACAAATTTTATCATAGATTTTATTGTTTAAAAATAAATTATAATTAGGTGAAATTAAAGAATAATCATGAACTGTCATAATAACTGGAATTTTGTGTTTTTTAAAAATTGATAAAATAGATGGTGAAATTTGATGATAGATATTATTTATATGTACAACATCAATTTTGTTTTCAGCTAATAAATTTTTAATTTTTTTGCGCGCTTCAAATGACCACCAGATTCTAAAAACAGTTCTTAAATTTTGCCAAATGTTCCAACTAGGATCTGTTTTAATTTCTGAAATAAAATATTTGTTATATTTTGTTTTTAAATTATTTTTGTGTTGCATTGCAAAAGGAATAATATTGTGTCCTTTATCTTCTAATAATTTTTTTAAATCAAAAAAGTAGCGTTCTGCCCCGCCTTTTTCAAAATAAAATTTGTTTATGAGTAAAATATTCATGTTTTTTATTCTGTCATCCCGAGCGACAACTAGGGTCGCTAGGAGTCGAGGGATCTCTTAAATGTGAAATAACAATATTTAAGAGATTCCTCCATTCCTAAAGTCCTAAAAGCCAGTCGGAATGACAGAAAGATTTAATTCATAAATTATATTTTTTATTATAATATTTTAAACTTTGTTGGCTCCATTTTCTAATTTTATGTATATCACTACTTGCGCCGGTAATGTGTTGAACTTTAATTTTTCCTAAATACCAAACTTCAAAACCAGCATCATTAGCGCGTTTACAAAAATCAGTATCTTCATAGTATAAAAAGAAATTTTCATCTAATAAACCAATTTTTTCAATAACTTGTTTTTTAATTAATGTAAAACCAAAACCAACATAATCAACTTTTTTATTTTTATTAAATAAATGTTTTGTAAAAAAATTATACATTGTCCAATGAGCCCAAGGGGTTAGCCAGTAAAGTTTTAATTTATATGCCAAATTAGTCCAAAAACTAGGAAAATTACCAAATGAACCAGCAGCTTTATTTCTGTAATCAATTTGTTGACAGCCAAAAATACCAGCATTTTGATGTTGATTTGCAAATTCAATCATTTGTGAAAAAATATTTTCATCAAATTCGGTATCAGGATTAATTAAAAAAATATAATCCCCTTTTGCTTGTTTTATTGCTTGATTATTAGCCTTAGCAAAACCTAGATTTTTTTTATTTTTTATTAATCTAAAATTATTATAATTTAATTTTTCTAATTCTTTAATTGTATTATCAGAAGAATTATTATCAACTATAAAAATTTCATCTTGATTAGAGATATTTTTGTAGACAGATTTTAAACATTTTTTAATAAAATCTTGTGAGTTGTAAGTAACAATAATTACTGAAATCATATTTAAATAGATCCTTTGCTTCGCTCAGGATGACATAACAAAAAGAGCAAACCCATTATTGTCCAATAAAAAATACTAGTTCCATTAAACATTAAATAAATAGCAAAGAAAATTCCAAACAAAGAAATAATCCAAAAACCAATCAAAATTAAATGAATTTCTGATTTTTTATTTTTTAAAATATCTTTAATTGAATAAAAATTAAATAAAACAAAAGGAATAAAACCAAGTAATCCAAGCTGAACTAGTAAACTTGCAAAATCATTATGAATATTGCGAATATCAATTAAATCAACAAAACCTTTGTATTCAAAATAGAATCGTTGACCTAAACCAATTCCAAGCAATGGGCTATTTAAGAATTTATTTAAAGCAATTTTCCAAGTAGCTATTCTCCAACCAGCTGCGCTTTCAACATTGCTTCCAGTTTCAAAAAGTGTTTGTCCTCTATCTAATATTGATGAGAAAAAATTAGTTTGTGAAAAATCATATTCATTTCCTAATAAAACTCCACTTATCCATAAGAAAATTAATCCACATAACAAAATAATTAATAAAATAGTTAAGCCAACATGAATAAATTTTGTTTTGTGTTTAAATGATAAAAAATTAAAAATAGATATAAAAGCAGTTAATAAACCAAGCCATAAATGTCTAAACATCCCACCAATCATTCCTAAAGTTTGTAATAAAAAGATAATTAAACTACTAAAAAAACTAAAAATATATTTTTTGTATATTAAAGAAACAAGTAAAATAATAATTGAAAAAGTTAAATAATATGAATGCAGACCTGATAAATAACGGGTTCCAGGCGTAATTTCTGACCACAATCCAGAGCCAGTTATCCAACCATAAAATACAAAACCAAGTAATAAAATGCTACCCCAAAAAAGTGTTTTAATTATTAAATAAACATCATCTTTCTTTTTAAACAAAGCAATAACTAAAAAATATACTAATAAATAAGCATAATTTTTAAAAGTTCCCATAGCTAAAGCTGTATTAGCTGCTTTAAAAAATATGCTAATTATTAAATTTAAAAGTATAAAGCCTGAAAAAATTAAAAGCCATAAGTTTTTTTTGTTATTTAATATTTTTTTGAAATTAATTTTTTTAACAGATTCTTGTAAAAACCATACAATAAATGTAAAAATCAAAACAAAATCTAAAGCATAGATTTTGTAAATAGTTTCATTAATTTGAATTGGAAGCAAACTGAAATGTTGCCCAAAAATCATTGTGACTAATAAAGCAGACATAAATCCAGCTTGCGGGCTAAACCATATAAAAATAAAACTTAAAATTAATATTATTAAATAAATAATAAAATAATTGCCAATTATTAAATTACTTAAAACTAATAAACTTAAAAATACACTAATTATAATTGTGTTTAGTTCTATTTTTCCAAAGGATTTTAAGTTTTGAATTAATGTTTGCATATTTCTCCACCCTGTCCTGAGCGACCTTTAGGGTCGTTAGGAGTCGAAGGATCCCGATGTTTTACCAATTTTTCATATTAATTTTACCAAGTTTTTAGTTTTAAAGCAAAAATAAAAAATATTAATAGAAGTATTTAGAAATATTTTTGTTGGTTGTATTTGTCGATCGACATATATAACATACAAATTTTAAGCAAAAAAAAAAGACCCCACTTGATGATGTTTTATCAAGTGGGGTTTGTTAATGTGTTAATTAAGGATTTCTTACAAAGAATCCTGGATCAGTATTGATTTGTGAAATCCCAGATCCTTTTTGTAATTGATCCCAATTTGTAAATCGTGGTGAAATTCCAGCTCCTCCTGATCCTTGCAGACCTGGCGTAGCGTCTTTCCAGAAAACACCATGACTTAATCGGTGATCAGGAATAATAAATTCAGTATAACTTCCTTTGTCAGTTCCTTTAACCCAATGATTTACAATCCAACCAGTTGTTTCGTTTTGGTCAGGATCGTAAAGTTCCAATCCAAGCCAGTTTTCATATCCATCTCCAGAAAGTTTTACAATGTTTTCGGAAGCTTCCACTTTAAGTGGATTCGTTGGTGGAGGCGGTGGTGGAGTTTCAGTTAATATCACAGTTCGCTCAACCGTTTGACCTGCAGAAAGATTAAAGGTTTCATCGTGAGTATAAAACCCAGTTTTTGAAACAATAAATCTATATTCGTCCGGATTAAGTTTCCATTCACCATTATCATCCCACAATTGATCATTTAATCTAACAGTCGTGTTTGGAGTTACGACTGTTAATTTGAAAGTGCCTTTTGTAGGTGGATCGGGCGGTTCATCTTGAGCATAAATTGCTGTTACCACAACATCACCAGCTGGCATGGTTACTGATGTTTCATTGTTAGAGGGATCAGCGATATATTGAACATCACCAGTCCATTCTGCGAAATGATAACCTGCTTGAGGAGCGTGGGCATAAATATTGACAACTGTCCCCTCTTCATAATCACCATCACCATAACCATAACCATTGTTCACTGTTAAGTGATAAGTATTAGGAACAACCGGAGGTTCAGTTTTGTCCCACCAGAATCCAAACCAGTTGTAATCGTCTTGGTGATACCATACACCAACATCATTTAAATCTGGGTCACAACCAGTTTGGCCTTTATAATACCAATGGTCGTCTTGAAAATTACCCCAAACCAATGTAAAACGAGTATAATCATCAGCGGCCAAATCGTTGAATGGTACCATATATTCATTGTTTTCAAATTGCAAATTATGAATATAAGTAGTATCCATAAAACTTGTGCCGCCATTCCAGATAATTATTCCGTATTTACTTTCAGATGATGGTCCAATTGCTTCACCACCTAAATATAAATGTTTTCCGTCAGACCGTAGTGTAAAACAACCTTGTGGGCCAACAATCGGATCAGGATCTTGTTTTTTTACCAACATAACATTTAGATGAATATTTTCATTAACAGCAAAAGTGCTGTCAAATTCAGAATAATTTGATCCAGCAGATACTTGTAATCGATGCACGCTTCCAGAATCCACCTCAACATAGTTTTCATTGACAGAATATAAATTTCCATCAAATTCAACTTTTGCTTCTGGAGGATAAATATTCCAAGAAACAATTTTGGTTGGAGTGGTCGGTGTTGGTGGATTTGGTTCAACTGGATCAGCGATTAACCAGGGGTTGACTTCCACAATATGTCCGGAATATTGAATTTGAACTTTTTCCGGAGCGTGAGTTTTGTACCCTTGTTTTCCGACGCGGACAGAATATTCACCAACTGGAACTGGAATAATATCAGCTCCATTTTCCGGAGTTGTTCCTCTCGCAACTGTATCAGCTTTTGCATTGGCAACAAAATACCATGCGACAGCTGGATGGGAGCTGATTGAGATTGCTCCGCTATCTGGTACAGTTACTGTTGTGTCAGCGACAATGACAGTATCAATTCGACTGGAGTCAACTACCACAATAACCGTGTCAACCGGAGTCGCAGAATCAGCTTCCAGAATATAAAAATAAAATCCAGGACCGGAAATGTCGGTTACGGAATAGTTTTTGTAACCGTCTTTCTTTAAAACGCCAACGATTTTTTCCTCTTTATCAACCTGAATTGAATCAGGTGTCATAAGAGAATCAGTGCCAAAATAAAATTTGGCATCAGTGGGCTCTGAATTAATTACAGCCCATTTTATTTCATGAACAACTTTTTCTTCCTGTGGCTCCACAGGATTATCTCGATTTGAGCATCCGATTGATAAAATCAGAACGGATGCAACAACCAATAATACAGAAATTTTCAGAAAATTTTTCATCATTTCACCTCTTGTTTTTTTGTTCAGATTATTGTTTATTATTTTTTTATTTCCAAAATCCACAACTTACTCCAACTGATACATAAAATCCATCAACATTGGATTTTACATAACCTGTGGAAACATAAGCTTCAACTTTTTCTGACATGTCAAAATTAATTTCCATGCCAGTTAAAAAAGCATCATCTCGTGACTCTGCAATTGCAAAATCTGATTCATAAAAGTTAGCAGATAAAGAATATCCAGCCATAATTTTTAACCAAGAAACAGGTTTTACAAATAATGCAGAATTTGAAACTGCGTCCCAAGTTGCTTCGTTATTATAGCTAGCAACTGGAACTGCGCCGCCTTCGGTTTGAATACCGAAAATGGGAGATAAATTCCATACCAATTTTAACGATGGCATTTTTTCCCAGCCAATGTCAGAGTATCTTACTCCAACTAAGCCAGTACCAAGTTCAAATTTGTAAAAATTATTTTCTTTTTCCAAATCATCCAGCCGTTTTTCAATTTTACTGATTTTTTTGTCGTGATCAGCTAATTTTTTAGAATTGGCATTAATTTTCTTGTCTTGCTTACGATCTTTTTTTATTCCAAGCAAAATTGCTTTGAACAGGGCTTTTATTCCTGGTCGTAGTTCTATGCGGACATGACGGGAATTTAAAGAAGTATCAATACCAAAGTGCTCAACTTTTTTTAAACCCATTGCAAGAGCTGCAGATCTAACACGCACAACAATTAAACCGCCATCAGTCGCGATTTCAAGATTGCTGCTTTTAGTGTGTACCCAACCATGTTTATCAGCCGAAGCATAAAAATATGCCTCATAATCTGGATTTTTGTCTAGGATTTTCTTTAATTCTTTAGCCTGCTTTTTATCATGGCTAGATAATTTAGAACTTCCAAGTCCAAAAGTAAATTTATAAGAATACTTTTGGAGTTTTTGAGAAAACCCTAAGTTGACCAAAATCAGAATTGCGATTAAAAAAATGATACACTTTTTCATTTTATTTCTCCTTAATTTGAGTTTTGAAAGATTTATTTTTTGTTTTTTTATTTACTTACTTTTACTCTCCCAGATACTCGGGATGAACAATTTGTAAATAAATAAATTTTAGTTTATAATTAAATAAAGTTATCCACACAAATATGGCTAAAAAAGTTAATAAAATTCAACCTGTTAATCA
>CAZAVD010000006.1:0-35592 GCA_964488715.1 uncultured Gammaproteobacteria bacterium
GAACTCCTGTTTCCAGGATGAGAACCTGATGTCCTAGCCACTAGACGAAGGGGTCATTTTTTTTGTCATCCCGAGCGACTTTTAGGATATTAGGAGCCGAGGGATCTCTTAAATGTGGTAATTTATTATTTAAGGGATTCCTCCACTCCTAACGACCCTAGTTGCCGGTCGGAATGACAAATATTGTGTTTTTCCTGAATTACTTTCCTTGCTTTTTCAAATTCTTGAATTTTTTTTGCCTGCTTAAAAATTTTGTAAGATATTTTTGGCAACCAAGAGCTTATTATGCCATTTGATTGAGCTTGCCATAAAAGCTCTGGAATCCAAATGCCTTCAAGATTTTGTTCTAGCATTGTTAACCATAAATCCCAATCTTGAAATCTTTTTAGATTTTTATCCCAAGGTTTATTTATATTATTTATAATTTCTTCTAAAGCTTTACGTTTAATCATTGACATTGTTGAAATATAATTATTGTTTTTCAATTTATCTTTATCAAATTCTCCACAAGTAAATTGTTTCCAGCCAAACTTAAATGAACAATAACAGTATGCTTTATTTGGATTTTGTTCTAATTTATTAGTCATTTTTTCTAAAGCATTGTTTTTTAAGAAAATTACATCAGCATCACAAAAAAATATATATTCACCTGTTGATTTTGAATATCCAAAATTTCTTGCTCCAGACGCACCTTGATGTTGGATGAAATATTTTTGTAAATCAATTCCCTTAATTTCTAAATTTCTTAATTTTTCAGTTTCTTTACTGCCATCGTCAACTATAATAATTTCTGCATCACTAAAAACAGTCTGTTTTTCAAGACTTTTTAATAATTTTTGTAAATTTTTAAAATTATTATAAACTGGAATTATAATTGATAGTTTCATAGATTTTTTATTGCTTTTACAATTTCATTAATATCTTCTGGGTCAACAATAGTAAAATTATTACAATTTTTTAAAGCTTCTCTTGTTCCGCCAGTATCACTTGCAATAATTGGTAAGCCAAATTCTTGTGCTTCTAAATATACAATACCAAATGATTCAGTGTCATGTTGGCTCCTAGCTGTGCTTGGAGCCGGATTGCGCGGTATCATTATAAACGCATCTGCTAAAGCATAATAATTAGGTAATTCAGAATGTGCAACAGGGCCAGGAAAATATATATTTCTATTATTTTCAGCTAATTTTTTTAAGTTGTTTTTTTCTGGTCCATCTCCAATAATTAAATAATTTATAGTTTTATCATTTATAATTTCTAAAGCTTTAATAATTTGATCAATTCCTTTAGATTCTACTAATCTGCTAATTGTTAATAATATTTTTTTATTTTCTAAGTTATATTTATTTTTTAAATTTGTAATTTTATTTTTATCAGCCATTTCTTTAGTTAAGGTGCAGACTGGATAAACTATTTTTATTTTATTTTTATTTATTTTATAATTATTAATTAAAATATTTTTTGTAAATTCGGTATTAGCTTCAACAAACTTTGCAAAATTTAGAATTTTTTTTGCTAATTTATATTTTCTAAAATGTGATTTAGCTCTTAATAAATCATTTCCATGGCAAGTAATAAAATATGGAAGTTTTAGAATTTTACATACAATCCAAACTGCTGTTCCAACTGGCAAAACTTGCCCAACCCAAATGCGCTGGATTTTTTCTTTTTTAACAATTTTAAAAATATGCCAAATTAATGGAAGCCAATGTGGCCAAATTATTTTTGTAAAAAATTTTTTATTATAAATTTTGAAATTATAATCAGTAGAATGATTTGTTAAAACAACAATTTCATCAGCTGGCATTTTTTCCACACGATTAAAATAGTAATTAGCAATACCTCCAAGAAGAGGAGGAAAGTCAGTTGTAACTAATAATGTTTTCATAAAGTAATTTTAGCCAATTTTTAATTTAAATGCAATTTTGACTAAAAATCAGGAAAAGGGTAAAATTAATGTATAAAAATTAACTAAAATTACTTTATGAAAACATCTCTAAATATTTTATTGATTTTGTGTATTACAGCTATTGTGATTGTAGCTTTAGTAACTGCGCAGGATCGTATTCCTGAAGATCGCTATTCAGTATCTGCTGTTGGCAGTGTATTTGCTAAACCAGATATTGCAAATTTAACAGTTGGTTTTAAAACAGAAACCAAACCAACTGCAGCTGAGGCAGTGCAAGAAAATTCAGGAAAAATGAATAAAATCATTAAAGAATTAAAAGCATTAGATATTGAAAGTAAAGACATTAAAACTACTGGATATAATTTAAGTCCAATTTATGACTGGACAGATCGTACTGGCCAAAGATTAAAAGGTTATCAAGTTTCACAAAATGTGAGCATTAAAATTCGTGATTTAGATAATATTGGTCAAGCTATTGCTAAAACAGCAGAGCAAGGAGCTAATCAAGTTGGTAATATTAATTTTACAATTGATGAAGAAGATGAACTAAAAGCTCAAGCACGGGATGAGGCTATTAAAAAAGCTAAAACTAAAGCTAAAGTCGTGGCCAAAGCAGCTGGTATGAAATTAGGTAAAATTGTTAATGTGCATGAAAATCAAGTTTATTATCCAACAGTTGAAAATTATGCTAAAACAATGGATATGGGAATTGGCATGGGAGGTGGAGGAATTGAAGCACCTGAAATTGAAATAGGAGAAAATGAAGTAAGAGTTGAGGTAACTGTGGTTTATAAAGTAAAGTAAAAGGACAACATTATGAATATGAACTTCCTAACTCAAACATTTTACAACAACACTGGCAGAGAATATGTTTTGGCTTTGTTAGTTTTTATTGGTGTTTTAATTGTACTTAAAATTTTTAAAGTTATAATAATAGCTAAACTAAAAAAATTAGCTAAAAAAAGTAAAACAGATTTTGATGATGTAATTATAAATATATTTTCAAATTTAAAACCGCCACTTTATTTTTTAATTGCTTTATATTTAGGAATAAAATCTATTATTTTACCAGATTTAGCGAATAAAATAATTTATATATTATTTTTATTTTTTATTGTTTATGAAACTATTTCTGCTTTACAAAAAATTATAGAATATATTGCATACAAAGCAATGTTAAGAAACGGAAAAGAAAATGAAGAAGCCAATAAATCAGCTATTAGAACTTTAAGTGTTGTAATTAAAATAGTTTTATGGTCTTTAGGTTTAATATTAATTTTAGGCAATTTAGGTGTTGATGTTACTTCTTTAATTGCTGGTTTAGGTATTGGCGGTGTTGCCATTGCTTTGGCAATGCAGAACATTTTAGGTGATATTTTTGCTAGTTTTTCAATAATTATTGATAAGCCATTTCAGGTTGGAGATTTTATTAAAATCGGAAATGATCTAGGAACAGTAGAAAAAATTGGTATAAAAACTACTAGATTAAGAACACCTGATGGTGAACAATTAATTATTGGCAATAAAGAATTAACTGATACACGAGTACAAAATTTTAAGAGATTAGAAAAACGGCGAGCTTTATTTTCGTTAGGCATAATTTATGAAACAGAAAAAGAAAAATTAGAAAAAATACCAGAATTAATTAAAAATATAATCACACAAAACACAGCAATTGAATTTGACAGATGTCATTTTAAATCTTTTGGAGATTCTGGTTTAAATTTTGAAATTGCTTTTTATGTTAATTCTCAAGACTATGTAGAATATTTAGATGCTGTTCAAGAAATTAATTTGAAAATATTTGAAGTATTTAATAAAGAAAAAATTGAATTTGCTTACCCAACTTCAGTTGAGTATCAGAAAAAAATAAATTAAGAATAAATAATTATGAATTATTTATTCAAATTACTGTTTGAAAATTTTATTCCAGCAATTGTGACAACCTTTGGGGTTTTCAGTTTAACTTTATTTATAATGTATGTGCATTATAAAATTAGGAAATATTTTTATAATAAAATCTTAGATTCTCAAAAACAAATTTTAAAAGATTTAAAAGAAAAAGATATTTCTTTTAAAAAAAGATTATCAAAAAAACTTTTAAATGGGAAAGAAATAAAAGATTCAATCGATTTTTTTATGAAAATAGATTTTCATAATTTTAATAGCGATCAGATGCAATTAATTGACAATTTTAGAAAAAGTATTTTACATCAGGAGATAGATATTTTTAATCAAGAAATGAATGTTATTCATATGGAAAATTATAATTTTAAAAGATATTTATTGGATATTTTGACAAATAAATACCCAGATAAATATTGGACAAATAAAAGTAAATAATTATATGAATAAAAAATGTAAAAAATGTGGTAAAGATTTTCTTTTTGAGGGAAGTTTTAGAAAATCTAAAAAAATTAAATATTTATGTATGGATTGTATTAATGAGCTTGTTTCGAAAGATGATGATGAAATAAAAAAATATGAAGCAAATTTTTCAGACACAATTAATAACATAGACTGGGCAGATCCAAAAGTTATATTTATTACTTTATTAATTTTAGTAGCTATTTTTGCAATTATAATCTCAATAAAAAGAGATTATTCTACAAATAATTATCCAGAATCGAGACCAGTAGAATTTTACTATTAATTCTATGAAAATCAACCAAAACAATTACGCTTTTATTGACAGCCAGAATTTAAATTTAGGGGTCCAAGGAATGGACTGGCGTTTGGATTTTGCAAAATTTTTTGTTTATTTAAAAGATAAATATAAAATAAAGAAAGCTTTTTTGTTCATTGGTTATATGACTGGCAATGAAGCATTATATACCTATTTACAACAGGCAGGATATATTGTTGTTTTTAAGCCAACTTTAGAATATAAAAAAGAAGGAGAGATCCATATTAAAGGCAATGTAGACGCAGAATTAGTTTTGCATACAATGATTCAATATAATAATTATAGTAAAGCATTAATTATTTCGGGTGATGGTGATTTTCATTGTTTAATTGAATATTTAAGAGATAATAATAAGCTTTTTGGTATAATAATCCCAAATCCAAGAAAGTATTCTGCATTGTTAAGAAAATTTAGAAAATATTTTATTTATTTGGATAGTTTAAAAAATAAATTAAGAAAAAAATAAAAACCCCGTTTGGTTTTAGGATTTTTATTCTCACGAAAGGGAGTAACCTTCGGACAAAACCTTAGGTGTGCCCTCTCATCGTGATAAAGTAATTATATCAAATTTATTGTTTTTGTCAAGTATAAATTATTGTGCTAATATTAGTTAATATAAATTATTAAAAAATACTTTTCCACAATTAAATAATATGTATATAAAAAATCTAGAAAAATATAAAAATAAAGAAGCAACTTTAAAAGGCTGGGTGTATAATTTGCGCTCATCTGGTAAGATTATGTTTTTGCAATTAAGAGATGGAACAGGATTTTGTCAATGTATTTTAAGCAAGGATGATGTTAGTGAAGATAAATGGCAACAAGCGCAGAAAATTACTCTAGAATCATCTGTTGAAATAACTGGTTTAGTTGTTGAACATCCAAAAAATAAAAATGAATTTGAATTGCAAGTTAAAGATTTTAAAATTCATCAGATTGCAGAAGAATATCCAATTTCTAAAAAAGAACATGGCCCAGAATTTTTATTAGACAACCGCCATCTATGGTTAAGATCTAAAAAGCAGTGGGCAATACAAAGAGTCAGGGATGAGATAATTCAAGCTATTTATGATTTTTTACACAAAGAGGAGTTTATAAAAATAGATGCACCTATTCTAACTCCAAATGCATGTGAGGGCACAACCACTTTATTTGAAGTAGAATATTTTGATTTGGGCAAGGCGTATTTATCCCAAACAGGCCAGCTATACCTTGAGGCCGCCATTATGTCACATGGACGAGTATTTGATTTTGGGCCAACGTTTAGAGCAGAAAAATCTAAGACCCGTCGACATTTAACTGAATTCTGGATGATGGATGCTGAGATGGCTTTCTGTGATCATGAATGCAATATGAAAATGCAGGAGAAGATGGTTACATCAATAGTAGCTCAAGTAGTTAAGAACAGAAGAGAGGAATTAGAAGTTTTGGAAAGAGATGTTTCTAAATTGGAAAAAATCAAAGCTCCATTTGAAAGAATTACTCATACGGAAGCTGTTAAGAGATTGCAGGCTTTGGGATCAAAGATTACTTTAGAAAGTGATTTGGGAGCAGAGGATGAAACCATGTTGACCAAAGATTCAGATGTGCCGATGTTTGTTGAGAAGTGGCCCAAAGGTATCAAAGCTTTTTATATGAAAAGAGACGGGGAAGATGCTAATTTGGTATTGGGTTCTGATTTAATTGCGACAGAGGGACATGGAGAGTTAATCGGCGGCTCACAAAGAGAAGATGATTATACGATTTTGAAAGAAAGGATTATTGAGGAGAAATTGCCGTTAAAAGAATTTGAATGGTATTTAGACCTTAGAAAATATGGGAGTGTCCCTCATTCAGGATTTGGTATTGGGCTTGAGAGATTAACGGGTTGGATTACGGGGATTCATCATATTAGAGAGACGATTCCTTTTCCAAGATTGATAAATAGGATTAGGCCGTAGGGGAGTTTGACATTGTATTACAAATGTAATACAATTAAGATATAATAACTAATGTGGATAAACATATGCGCCAAGTTTTAAGTATTTCTTTGCCAGGTGCGGTAATCAAAACAATTAAAGCAAAAACTAAGAAAAGAGGTTTTAAAAGTGTAAGTGAATATATGAAGTTTCTAATTAAAGAAGACGATGGATGGATTTCAGAAGAGCAACTTTTGGAGGATAGAAAAATTGCTTGAAAAATTATTAGAACAAGCTAAAAATGACATTTCTGCTGTAAAAACATTTTTTACAGGCATGGATGAAAGTATTAAGAATATTTTTGAAAAAGGCAAAGATGGTTTTGATGAAGAAATGTCTAAATTAGAAGAATAGAATAAAACAATTTTTGAAAAATTTTTTAAACACAAAAAACCTGTTTTCAGGTTTTTTGTTTTTTGTGGTATAGTTACTTTATGCTTGAATCAAAAATTTTATTAAAACCTGAACAAGAGCTTGTTAATGAAAAAAATAATCAAGAAATTGACGGGTTTTTTAAATCTCTGGATTTAATATTTAAGAACAAGCTTGAGAATTTAGAATTTCATGATAAATATTATAAAGAAGTTGAAAATATTCAAAACGAAGTTCAAATTATTTTAAATGAAATACAAGAGTCATTTGAATTTTTGCAAAGTAAAAAATTAGATCATGAACAAACAAGCGATGAATTATTAAATTTTGTCGCGCAATTAACTAGATTTTATGAAATTATTTCTGACACACAATCATTAAGCGAGATTTTTAATGATCAAGAAGTTGAAAAAATAATTAAACTTTACACAGATATAAAAAATCAAATAGATGATTTTGCAAATAGGCTTGACCATAAATATAAATCAACAGAAGTTTTAACTGAACAAGATAAAGAAGTTAGACCTTTGGATATTGATACTATAAAAAAATCTGGAGCAGGAGTTTATGGAGCTGGGGCTAAAAAAACAGTAACAAAAGCATCTAATTGGATTAAAAATATTCAAGAAAAATATGTTGGCGGTTTAGCTGAAAAAATAACAGACGTTAGATTTAAAAGTTGGGCTGAAAAAATTGCTAAAAATGAATTAACGCCAAAAATTGTTGGAGCAACAGCATTTGTGGTTTTTAGCTTGCTAGTCGCGAGTTCAGTTGAAAATGCTTATGCAGATGTAGAATTTTCTGAAGATAATGATCCAAATAATTTAGATATAAAATTTGAAGATGGTACAAAAATTTACACAGCTGATTTAGAAAAAATTGATGAATCAGCTGTGAGCAAAGAAATTCATGATGAAAAAATAGATGAATTATTTAATTATGAGTTTAAATTTCAAGGACAAGGTGGTTTTAAAGAAATAATTAACTATGAATTAGCTGACACTGCGAAATTTGATTATTTTCTTGTAAAAGAAACCAAAAAATTACTTCTTGAGAAAAATAATTCTTTTACTAAAAAAGATTTTCAATCTTTAAAACCATCTGATATTTATTTGATTTCTTCAATTATTATGGGAGAGCATATTGATTATAGTTCTTTAACTACTAAACAAATTGATGCAGGAAAGCAAGAATTAGAGAGAATAAAAAAAATGCCATTGGATAAAGCAATAATGAATGGCGAAAATTTGGCTTGTTATGGAATGGCAAGCGTTTTAGAGGTAATAAGTGACAGGTTGATTTATCAAATTGGTTTGTATGGATCGTTGTATGCTAAAAATTTAAAATTTGAAGAATTAGTTGTTCATGGAAAACTTGAAAATTTTGGCGATGCGCATGCAATGAATGTAATGATGATGAAAACAATAGATAAAAAAACAAACAAACCATGTTTATTAGTGAATTTTATACCAACAACAACAATTGCCAGAGATAAAAATACAGAAATAATTAAAAAAGCATTTATTAATTCACAAAATATTACTTTATCTGAAGATGAAAAGTATAATAAATTTTCTGCTTTTTTAGGAGCAATTGACAGGCAGAATAATGTTTTTAATTTAGATGAAAAAAAGCAGGTAATAGAATTTTTTAAAAATAATTATCCATCTGGCACAACAGAAAATAAATTTGTAAAAATAATGTTTGACAAAGATTATATGGCTGAAAAAAATATTGCTAATGAATAAAGTAAATAAATTAAAATAAAATTTGCATTATTTATTTTAATAATGTATAATGGAAGTAAAAGTAATTATTACCTCCAATAGATATATTAATTTATGGATAATTTAATAATTAAATTATATAATTCATCTAAAACAGTTTTTTCATATAATGATATAGCTTTGCTTTGGAATGAAACAAATACTAATAATTTAAAAGCTAAAATTTTTTATTATGTCAAACAAAAAGCTTTAACTAGATTGTCTAGGGGTATATTTGTTAAAGATAAAAATTATGATGTCAAAGAATTAGCAGCAACTATATATAAACCTTCATATATTAGTTTTGAAACAGTTTTGCGTAGAGCAGGTGTTGTTTTTCAACATTATGATACAATATTTATTGCTAGCAAGTGGGCTAAAACAGTTAAGATAAACAAACACACTTTTTGTTTTAGAAAATTAAAAAATATTATTTTATATAACCCAAAAGGAATAATTAGTCAAAATAATTATAGTATTGCTATTCCAGAAAGGGCATTGCTGGATATGATTTATTTGTTTCCTGATTGTTATTTTGATAATTTAGAAACAATAAATTGGGAGAAATGTTTTGATCTCGCAGAAATTTATAGCAATAAACAATTAATAAAACGTTTGTATAAATATCATAAAAATTATGTTAAATAGAGAAAAACGTCAATTGATAATGGGTCAAATTTTAAAAGATATATATACAAATACCTCCCTTGCTTCACTTTTGGGTTTGAAAGGCGGAACTTGCGCTTATTTTTTTTATGGTTTGCCGCGTTTTTCTGTAGATTTGGATTTTGACTTATTAAATTCATCAACAGAAAATCAAAAAATAGTTTTTAAAAAAATTATTCAAATTTTAGAGAAATATGGCAAGGTTAAAAATAAGCGTATAAAAAGATTTACTATTTTTGCTTTGCTTTCTTACGGCAATGACGATCATAATATTAAGATTGAAATAAATTTACGTCAAATCATTCCGAATATTAAACAGCATTATAAAGCAACAGAGTATCTTGGTATTTTGATGTTAATAGCAAAAAAAGATTATTTGTTTGCTGGCAAATTAATTGCTTTAATTTTACGAAAATTGACAGCTATGCGTGATATTTATGATATACATTATTTTGCTAAACATAATTGGGATATTGATAGTCAGATAATAAAGTTGTGGACAAAAAAAGGGATTAAAGAATATTTAATAGATTGTATAAGTTTTATTGAAAAAACAAGTAGTATTCAAGGATTGCAGGGCTTAGGGGAATTAGTAGATGAAAAAGAAAAAAATTGGGTTAAAAGTCAAATGAAAGCAGATACTATTTTTATGTTAAAAAATTATATTTCTGTTTATGATAGAAGAAGTTAAAAAAAATTTGCATTATTTTTCAAGCTATTAAATACTTAAAATAGTTATAAAGTTATAAACATACAGTTATCAAAGGTCGGATTTAATTTAATTTATAGCCAAAACATAAAGTTTTGGAATATTTAATCATTAAAAGAATAAAAATATGAAAAATTTCGAAAAACAAATACCACAACCAGAAGAAAACATAGAAAACATAGAGGGTCAAATGGAAATTAGTGAAACTCAAGAATTTGTCCAAGAAATGTTAACTGAAGAATCTAATTTTACGGCACCAGAAATAATAAAAAAAGAAAATCCAGAAGAAGAATCTAAAATTTCTAAAGGTCTTAAATTTAAACAAACTTTTGGCAAAGTGTTGTTAGCTGGAACACTTTTAGCATTTTCAATGGGACTTGGCAGTGAAGTAAAAGCTGCTATGAATCAAGATAAAGAGCCAGTAAAAATTGTAAAAGTGGAATATGGACAAGAAGGAGATAAAACTCTTACTACTATTGACCCAGAAACCGGGAGAATGCTGTTACAAAAAACAGAGTCACAAATAGGGAATTATAGGGATACTTTCACATCTGAATATGATGAGAGAGGGAATACAATAGAATCTACAGATGAATATGAAAAATTAGATACAGGCGAGGTTACTTTAAGACAAAAAATTACTCAAGAATACGATGAAAAAGATAGGGTAACAAAAAGGATAACCAATAATCGTGACAAGATGACAATAACTGAGGGTTATGAATACAAAGAAGATGGCGCTCCAACAAGATATGAAAGGAATTTATTAAGTGCAGATGGAAAAACTAATTATAATGAAGATTGCACTTATGAGTATGGATTTAGGGTAGCAGAGGGAGTAGTAAGTAAAGCTATACGAGAAATTGATTATGATGGAGATGAAAACATTGATACTCGAGAAACAACTAATTATGAACACACAGGGGGGTCATATGGTATATCCGACATTGGCGCAGACTCTAAAATACTAACACCTTCTGCTGTTAATAAAATTACAACTGAGAGGTTTAAGTATGATGAGAAAGAAAGAGTGATAGATAAAACAACATATACAAAACATCCACCACGCGGGGCATTAACAATGCCAGCTGATAACAAGAAACACGAAGTCTTTGTTTATGATGAAAAAACAGACGAGCTTATAGAAAAACATATTGATGTAGATGGAGATGGCAGACCAGATGTAATAGAACAATATTAATAAAATTGTATGGTAAATTTTAATTTAATAAGAAAAATATATGATTAATCAACAACAATCAACAGAAGAAAAATTTAATAAAGCTGTAGAAAAAGTAGGTCTTACAAATGAAGAAAAGCAAAATTTAGATAAATTAATAACTACTACACCTGCTCCAGAAGAAAAGAAAAATTTAATGGAACTTTTGTTAGAAAAACCGGAATTAATAAAGAAATTGATAGAAAATTACAAGAAAAAGCAGGAAATTATTGCTACTCAAGATAAAGACGCATGGCAGAAATTATTAAAAGAAGAAGAAAAAGAGTTAGAAGAATTAGCTAAAGAATAATAAAACAATTTTGAAAAATTTTTTAAACACAAAAAACCTGTTTTCAGGTTTTTTGTATTTTTGTGTTATTTAATATTTTTTTAAAAATCGCATTCCCAGACTACTAATAAATTTGAATAGTAGTCTTTTTTAATTGGATAGGTTTTTGCGATTTGGCAATAAGAGTTTAAAAAATCAATAGAAATAAAATTGCCAAGTTCTAATAATCGCCCTTTTTGATCAACTAAAGTTTTAACAATAATAAATTTAACTTTTTCTTGTTTTAATATTTTTTCTCTTTTATCTAATTTAAACATTCCAGTTGAAAATGTTTTTGTATTAGTATCAATAAAATTATTAGCAATTTGACGGTTAGTCATCACAGCAATTAAAGGAACAATTTCAAAAGAACCATAAATTTTATCTTCAGGAGCTGAATTATTAATAATAAATTTATTTAAATCTTGAATATAATCAATTCTAGCAGATTGAGAATGGTCTTGTAAATAAAAAATTACATGAGAAATTGTTAATGCGCTAATGGAAATAATAAGACAAATATAAATTAAATAGCGCCAAGTTTTTTTATAAACACAACTCATAATCAATAATTTACTTATTAACAAACCAGCTAAAATAACAATAAAAGGCATTGCTAAATTAAAATATAAATAATAAATATCTTTAAAAATAAATAAAAAAATACTAGTTAAAATTAAACCAGTTATTGGTAAAATTAATTTTTTCCATTTATTCATAAATAAAGACAAACCAGCTAAAATTAAAATTGGCCAATCCCACTGAATAAAAAATTTAAAAACTGCAAGCCGTGATTGTTCCTCAACTTTAAACAAATGATAGAAAAAAACATCTTGCAAATAATTTTGTTTAAAGATTAAATATAAAATTAAATTAAAAATAATAAAAATTAAACCACTAGATAAAACAAATTTCCAAAAATATTTGCGTTTATGTTTATTTAATAAAATAAAAATTATTAAAGCAAGAACAATTGGAGCAGCATAAAATCTAGTTAGCAAAGCTAAAGCAGAAAAAATCCCAGCCCAAATATGCTGTTTTTTAAATAATAAATAAATAGAAAATAAGCACAAAAAAACAGTTAAATGTATGCCAGAAAAATAATCACTAGTTGTTAAAATTAAAAATGAAAATAAATAAAATATATTTGCTGTTAATCCAGCTATTTTTTGTTTTTGACAAGCCAGAATTTTATAAATCAAAAATCCAGAGCCAATAATGCACAAAAGCGGGATTAGTTTTAATAAGTAAATATTAAAACCAAAAATAAAAATCACTAAAGCAATTAATAAGATTTGCAAACACGGAGATGCAAGAAAAAAATTTTGATAAGGTAATTGTCCTTGAGTAATTAAATTACCCATTTGAAAATATATATTTTCATCACCATAGCGAAAATCAATCTGCGGAATTTTAATACCTAGAAAAATTAGAATTATTAGAACTAAAACTAATTGAATTTTGTTTGCTTTTAGCATAAATTTATTATATCATATTCGTGGTTTATTTGTTTTTTTAAGCTCAAGATGATACAATTAAATTAATTAATTTTTAATTTTATGCAAAGAACAATATCAACAGAAACAATTAAAAAAGTAGGTGAAACAGTTAAATTAAACGGATGGGTTCATGTGCGTCGTAACATGGGCAAAATTGTTTTTCTTGATTTACGAGATAGATTAGGAATTTTGCAAATTGTTTGCGTGCCTGCTGAACTTGATGAAAAATCTCAAGAAATTTTAACAGAGATTCGCCCAGAGTTTGTTTTAGAAATTGAAGGTATTGTGCAAGAGCGAAATGAAAAAGCTGTAAATAAAAATTTAGCAACTGGAACAGTTGAAGTTTTAGCAAAAAAAATTACTATTTTATCAAAATCAGAAACACCTCCGTTTGAAATTGAAAACGAAGATAGACAAGCTGGTGAAGAATTGAGATTAAAGTATAGGTATTTGGATTTACGACATGAAAGAATGAAAAAAAATATTTTATTGCGTCATAAAGTAGTTAGATTTATGCGAGAGTTTTTGTATAAAAAAGATTTTACAGAAATTGAAACTCCATTTTTATCAAAATCAACTCCAGAGGGAGCAAGAGATTTTCTTGTGCCTTCAAGAAATTATTTAGGCAAGTTTTACGCATTACCTCAATCACCCCAGCAATATAAGCAAATGTTAATGGTTGCTGGTATGGAAAAATATTTTCAAGTGGTAAGATGTTTCCGTGATGAAGATCAACGTGGTGATCGTCAACCTGAATTTACACAGTTAGATTTAGAAATGAGTTTTGTTGAACAAAAAGACATTTTAAAGTTAACAGAAAATTTGGTTTTAAAATTAGTTCAAAAATTATTACCTGATTATAAATTAACTTTTAAGAAATTTAAAAAAATTAGCCATACACAGGCAATGAAATTATATAATTCTGATAGACCGGATTTGAGAGAAGATAAAAATAATCCAAAGGAATTAGCTTTTTGTTGGGTAACTGATTTCCCAATGTTTGAATATAAAGAAGGTGATGATCGATGGGGAGCTGTCCATCATCCATTTACTGCTATAAATGAGAAGAGTTTAAAAAATTTAAATAATAATAAATTAAAAAATATAAAAGCCCAGCAATATGATTTAGTTTTAAATGGAAATGAAATTGCAGGTGGATCAATTCGTACTCATGACCCAAAAATTTTACATAAAGTTTTTGAATTATTAGGGCATTCTGATGAAGAAATTCAAGGGAAATTTGGGCATTTATTAGAGTCTTTTAAATATGGCGTTCCACCACACGGAGGAATTGCATTTGGTTTAGATCGCTTAATAATGGTTTTAGCTGGCGAAAAATCTATTCGTGAAGTTATTGCTTTTCCAAAAACATCAGATAATCGTGATCCATTAATGGATAGCCCAAGTAAAGTTAGTAAAGAACAATTAAGCGAATTGGGAATTGAAGTTAAAAAATAAATATATGCGTTTATCGCATTTACAAAAATATATTCTCATTCAATGTCTGGAATCTAGGACAGACAGGATTTCGCGCACGCGTTTAAAAAGATTTTATAATAAATCCAAAAAATTACCCAAACAAGAATTACAAACTAAAATAATTACCAAAAGCATTGAAAGGTTGATTGATAAAGAATTACTTGTTGGATTTGGGGAAAGAACAAAATATAAATGGTTTATTAAAGATATAAAATTAACAAGACAAGGTAAAAAACAAGCTAAGAAATTATTAGGAGAACAATTAAAAATAAATATATGATTTCAAAAAAACTCGTTAAAATTTTAGAACAAAGTCACAAAGCCTATGAAGTAGTAGAACACAAAACTGTTTATACTGCATATGATGCTGCTCAAACAATGAAAGTAAAATTAAATCAAATTGCTAAAAGTTTATTAGTTAAGACCAATAAGCCATTAGAACATGGCAAAAAACCTTATGCCATAGTTATTGTGCCAGCAGATAAAAATATTGATTTAAAAAAACTAACCAAAGTGATGACAACTAAAGAATTAAGAATTACTAAAGTAGATATTCCAAAAGAAGCAGTTATGAAATCGCAATTTAAAGTTAAACCAGGTGCTATGTCTGCTTTTGGTTCAATGTATAAGATTCCAGTATTTGTTGACAAAAGTTTAAAAGGCATGGTTATTTTTTCTTCTGGTAGTTTTAATGAAAGCATTAAAATGAAAGTTGCTGATTATATTAAATTAGAAGAAGCTGGTGTTGGAATATTTAGCGTAGCCAAAAAATTAAAGAAGAGCAAAGTTAAAAAGTCCCGACGTAAAGTCGGGATCCCGACTCGCAAGGCAACGTCGGGAAAGAAATAGATGGCTATTGTATATAAATTAGAGAAATTTGAAGGTCCTTTAGACCTGCTTTTACAGCTGATTGAATCAGCTGATTTAGATATTACAGAAGTCGCATTGTCCGAAGTTGCTGATCAATTTATGAAGTATTTGGTTACAGTTGAAGACAAAAATCCGGATGAACTAGCAGATTTTCTTGTAGTAGCCTCTAGGTTATTATTAATCAAATCTCGAATTTTATTACCAAATCTGCATATTGAAGATGAAACAGAAGCAATTGAATTAGAAACCCAATTAAAAATATATAAAGAGTATCATGATGCTTCAAAAAAGATTGAAAATATTTTAGCTGAGAAAAAAGTTTTATTTGTTAGGAACAAGATCCCGTTGGATATTGAAGTAATTTTTAACCCACCAAAGAATCTAGATGAGAATAAAATAAAAAAAATATTTTTAGAAGTTATTAAAGAAATTGAACCAATTGTTAAATTGCCAGAAAAATCAATGTTGCGCGCAGTATCAATTAAAGAAAAAATAAATTATATAAAAAATAAGATTTTAAATAATATAAATATAAATTTTTCTGATTTAATAAAAGAATCTAAAACTAGAACAGAAGTTGTAGTTTCTTTTTTAAGTATTTTAGAATTAGTAAAACAAAAAGATGTTATTGTTAAACAGGATAATATGTTTAAGGAAATAACTATACAAGCAAATTTATGATTAAAAATCAAATAGAATCTATATTATTTATTAGTAATAAAGCTTTAACTATTAAACAGTTGGCTGATTTGGTTGGACGACAAAAAGCAGAAGTAGAAATTGTTTTAGAATCTCTAAAAGAAGAATATAATAAAGATAATAAAGGTATAAAAATTATTGAACATAATGGAAAAGTGCAAATGGCAACTGACACTGCCTCGTCAGAGATAATTGAAAAGTTTTTAAAGCAAGAATTAACTGGAGAAATGACAAGACCTCAATTAGAAACTTTAACTATTATCGCTTACAGGGGTCCTGTAACTAAAATGGAATTAGAACAAATTAGGGGAGTTAATTGTTCTTTAATTTTAAGAAATTTATTAATGCGTGGATTAATAGAATCTAAATTAGATAAAAAAATTCAAACTACCATATATAATGTTACCCTAGATTTTGTAAGATTTCTTGGTTTAACAGAGATTTCTCAATTGCCAGATTATGAAAAGTTGTCCACACATGAAACAATTGAAAGCTTATTAAGCTAATATTAGCCATTTAAAAGTACTTGATAAGTTTTTTAGACTATACTATGCTTAAAATAGTGAATCCAATTTACTAGAACATTTAACTTTGTTAGGAGGAATCAAATGATCTATGATGTAAATTGGTGGATTAAAACGGGTCGAGTTTTTGATGTTTCAAAAACTTTGCCATTTTTGGAAAATGATGAACCTTGGAAACCTGTTGGAGACCGCACTTGGGTTTGGTCAGTGTATGGCGTCAATGAGTTGATCCTTGAGAATTAGGATACTTGATCCGGTAACGATTATGTTTTAAATCCATCACTTTGTTGGGTGACAAAAGACCTTTTTTCTGGTCAAAAATTTTATTTTAAAAAAGGGACATTGTCACCCTTTTTTTATTTTACCCCGCTTTTTAAAATAGGCGGGGTTGCCAAAATTAGTGAAGTTTTGTAAAATTAAACCATATGAAAAACCCAACCTTCTTAAAAAATAAATATGATTTGCATAATGCCCCTGAGATCCAATCTGCAGCAAAAAGAACAGAAAAGAAAATAAGTGAGAAATTACAACAAGATCCAGAATCTAGAATCCAGAATTATTTAGACAGATTTAAAGAAATAATTGAAAGAGAAGATATAGATAAAAGAGAAAGAGGAATACAAGCATTAAAAAAAATATTATATAATAAATTTGTTATTAAAGAAAATGAAATTCCACCAGGTTTTTTTGATAATCAAAGAAGACTAGCCAGAGAACAAGGACATGGAGATATTGAAATTACAGATGAGATGAAAGAACAATTATCTGAAGTAGTAATTACTGATCAAAAAAGCTCATTAGATAATTGGATTGATTATCTTTCTTCTGAAGATGCAATATATCCAGATTGGCTTAAATATTATTCTTTTAGAAGCATGCTTAATTTAGGAGAATATGATAAAGAAAAAAAGAAATTTAATAAAAGATCTAAAGGCACAACCAAACCATTTCCAGATTTAAACAGAGAAGCATTAGCATATGTATTAGATGCTATTGAAAAAAAACAAACAGGAGATAAAGATGAATCAGCAGAGGAACAATTTGAACAAATACTTAAAGGAGAGAATTTTGCAAAGCTTTATGCTTGGGCAATAGATAAAGTTACACCAGCTACTCAAGAAGCATTATCTAAAGTTGAAGGAAAATGGATTAAATATGATCAAAATTCAGATCACACGCCATTAGTAGATTCTCTTCAAGGCCATGGAACTGGCTGGTGCACAGCTGGAGAGTCAACAGCACAATCACAATTGCAAGGTGGTGATTTTTATGTGTATTATTCTTATGATGAAGATAAAAAGCCAACAATACCCAGAGCAGCAATTAGAATGCAGGAAAATCAAATAGCTGAAGTTCGAGGAGTAGCTTCTGAACAAAATTTAGACCCATATATTAATGATGTTGTTAAAGAAAAATTAACTGAATTTTCAGATGGCAAAGTATATGAAAACAAAGTTGATAATATGAAATTATTAACAGAAATAGATAAAAAAACAAAAAACAATCAAGAATTAGATAAACAAGATTTAGTATTTCTTTATGAAATAGAAGACAATATACAAGGTTTTGGTTATCAAACAGATCCAAGAATAAAAGAAATCAGAGATTTAAGAAATCCAGAACAAGACGCGCCTATTGTTTTTGAATGCAATCCAGAAAACATTGCTCATAATAAAGAAGAAATAAATGAAAATACTAAAGCTTATGTAGGTGAATTATTTCTAGGCATATTTGATAAAATTCGAGAACATAATATTGAACATATTTATACATCATTTCCAGAAAACAAGATTGATATATTTAATGCAGAACTAGGCAATCAGACCAAACAAGAACTTATCCAAGAATTAGAAAAAAGAGAGCAATTAGACGAACAAAACAAAGATAAAATATATATTTCAAATTATGTAAAAGACATGCTTAAGAATGAAGAATTTTTTACTTTAGAAAACAAAGAACAACAAAAATTTGTTAAGCTAAAAGTAAAAGATTTAGGATTTAAAAATAATGTTACAACTGAACAAATATATAATAGAGCAAAAGAATTAGGTTTAGACTTATGCCCGCCTGAAACAGGTCCTAAACTAAGATTAAATTATGGGAAAATATTTAAAAAAGAACAACCATTAGGAGAATATTTTAGAATTGCAATGAAACAAATTTCTGACTCTGATGGCAATCCGCGTGTGTTCTTTGTGAATCGGGGTGATGATGGCGGGTCTTGGTTGCATGGCGGTTGGGCTAATCCTGGCTCTGAGTGGGATCCTAGCCATCAGTTTGTCTTTTCCCTTCGCAAGTTAGGAACTTAGAAATTTAGAATCTTAGAATCTTTAAAATGTTTTTGATACTTTAGATACTTAAATACTTTGGAATTTTTTTTATATTTTTGTAAATATTAATTTTTCTGATATAATAATACCAGTTTGGTTTTATTGAACGGTTAAGGCTTTTCAAGATCATGCTGGCAAATATGGATTGAGAATATAGACGGTTAAGGCTTTCTATAGAGTGATTTATATTTTGTCATAAAAAAGAAACAACTTGGTATATTGCGCTGGTGGAGTCTTGCTCCCAAATAAAATACAGCTAATTCTCTTTTGGTTTTTACAAATTAGATTGGCAGTGGCATAGATGGCACATTATATATTTCTGACTCTGATGGCAATCCGAATGTGTTCAATGTGAATCGGAATGATGATGGCAAGTCTTGGTTGAATGACAATTGGGCTAATCCTGGCAATGAGTGGAATCCTAGCAATCAGTTTGTCTTTTCCCTTCGAAAGTATTTTCTTTTCCGCAGTTATAAAGTGCGGTTTTTCTTTTCTGGTTTTTTTAAACTATTTTTCCACCCCCCAAACATCTTTCCAATTTCATTTAATTTAAGGGCAATATCTTGATATTGTTTGTTAGTTATTATTTTTCCTTCCCATGCTACAGAAATTAGAAATTTTAATACATCCAAAAGAAAAATACACTATATAATGTTACCCTAGATTTTGTAAGATTTCTTGGTTTAACAGAGATTTCTCAATTGCCAGATTATGAAAAGTTGTCCACACATGAAACAATTGAAAGCTTATTAAGCTAATATTAGCCATTTAAAAGTACTTGATAAGTTTTTTAGACTATACTATGCTTAAAATAGTGAATCCAATTTACTAGAACATTTAACTTTGTTAGGAGGAATCAAATGATCTATGATGTAAATTGGTGGATTAAAACGGGTCGAGTTTTTGATGTTTCAAAAACTTTGCCATTTTTGGAAAATGATGAACCTTGGAAACCTGTTGGAGACCGCACTTGGGTTTGGTCAGTGTATGGCGTCAATGAGTTGATCCTTGAGAATTAGGATACTTGATCCGGTAACGATTATGTTTTAAATCCATCACTTTGTTGGGTGACAAAAGACCTTTTTTCTGGTCAAAAATTTTATTTTAAAAAAGGGACATTGTCACCCTTTTTTTATTTTACCCCGCTTTTTAAAATAGGCGGGGTTGCCAAAATTAGTGAAGTTTTGTAAAATTAAACCATATGAAAAACCCAACCTTCTTAAAAAATAAATATGATTTGCATAATGCCCCTGAGATCCAATCTGCAGCAAAAAGAACAGAAAAGAAAATAAGTGAGAAATTACAACAAGATCCAGAATCTAGAATCCAGAATTATTTAGACAGATTTAAAGAAATAATTGAAAGAGAAGATATAGATAAAAGAGAAAGAGGAATACAAGCATTAAAAAAAATATTATATAATAAATTTGTTATTAAAGAAAATGAAATTCCACCAGGTTTTTTTGATAATCAAAGAAGACTAGCCAGAGAACAAGGACATGGAGATATTGAAATTACAGATGAGATGAAAGAACAATTATCTGAAGTAGTAATTACTGATCAAAAAAGCTCATTAGATAATTGGATTGATTATCTTTCTTCTGAAGATGCAATATATCCAGATTGGCTTAAATATTATTCTTTTAGAAGCATGCTTAATTTAGGAGAATATGATAAAGAAAAAAAGAAATTTAATAAAAGATCTAAAGGCACAACCAAACCATTTCCAGATTTAAACAGAGAAGCATTAGCATATGTATTAGATGCTATTGAAAAAAAACAAACAGGAGATAAAGATGAATCAGCAGAGGAACAATTTGAACAAATACTTAAAGGAGAGAATTTTGCAAAGCTTTATGCTTGGGCAATAGATAAAGTTACACCAGCTACTCAAGAAGCATTATCTAAAGTTGAAGGAAAATGGATTAAATATGATCAAAATTCAGATCACACGCCATTAGTAGATTCTCTTCAAGGCCATGGAACTGGCTGGTGCACAGCTGGAGAGTCAACAGCACAATCACAATTGCAAGGTGGTGATTTTTATGTGTATTATTCTTATGATGAAGATAAAAAGCCAACAATACCCAGAGCAGCAATTAGAATGCAGGAAAATCAAATAGCTGAAGTTCGAGGAGTAGCTTCTGAACAAAATTTAGACCCATATATTAATGATGTTGTTAAAGAAAAATTAACTGAATTTTCAGATGGCAAAGTATATGAAAACAAAGTTGATAATATGAAATTATTAACAGAAATAGATAAAAAAACAAAAAACAATCAAGAATTAGATAAACAAGATTTAGTATTTCTTTATGAAATAGAAGACAATATACAAGGTTTTGGTTATCAAACAGATCCAAGAATAAAAGAAATCAGAGATTTAAGAAATCCAGAACAAGACGCGCCTATTGTTTTTGAATGCAATCCAGAAAACATTGCTCATAATAAAGAAGAAATAAATGAAAATACTAAAGCTTATGTAGGTGAATTATTTCTAGGCATATTTGATAAAATTCGAGAACATAATATTGAACATATTTATACATCATTTCCAGAAAACAAGATTGATATATTTAATGCAGAACTAGGCAATCAGACCAAACAAGAACTTATCCAAGAATTAGAAAAAAGAGAGCAATTAGACGAACAAAACAAAGATAAAATATATATTTCAAATTATGTAAAAGACATGCTTAAGAATGAAGAATTTTTTACTTTAGAAAACAAAGAACAACAAAAATTTGTTAAGCTAAAAGTAAAAGATTTAGGATTTAAAAATAATGTTACAACTGAACAAATATATAATAGAGCAAAAGAATTAGGTTTAGACTTATGCCCGCCTGAAACAGGTCCTAAACTAAGATTAAATTATGGGAAAATATTTAAAAAAGAACAACCATTAGGAGAATATTTTAGAATTGCAATGAAACAAATTTCTGACTCTGATGGCAATCCGCGTGTGTTCTTTGTGAATCGGGGTGATGATGGCGGGTCTTGGTTGCATGGCGGTTGGGCTAATCCTGGCTCTGAGTGGGATCCTAGCCATCAGTTTGTCTTTTCCCTTCGCAAGTTAGGAACTTAGAAATTTAGAATCTTAGAATCTTTAAAATGTTTTTGATACTTTAGATACTTAAATACTTTGGAATTTTTTTTATATTTTTGTAAATATTAATTTTTCTGATATAATAATACCAGTTTGGTTTTATTGAACGGTTAAGGCTTTTCAAGATCATGCTGGCAAATATGGATTGAGAATATAGACGGTTAAGGCTTTCTATAGAGTGATTTATATTTTGTCATAAAAAAGAAACAACTTGGTATATTGCGCTGGTGGAGTCTTGCTCCCAAATAAAATACAGCTAATTCTCTTTTGGTTTTTACAAATTAGATTGGCAGTGGCATAGATGGCACATTATATATTTCTGACTCTGATGGCAATCCGAATGTGTTCAATGTGAATCGGAATGATGATGGCAAGTCTTGGTTGAATGACAATTGGGCTAATCCTGGCAATGAGTGGAATCCTAGCAATCAGTTTGTCTTTTCCCTTCGAAAGTATTTTCTTTTCCGCAGTTATAAAGTGCGGTTTTTCTTTTCTGGTTTTTTTAAACTATTTTTCCACCCCCCAAACATCTTTCCAATTTCATTTAATTTAAGGGCAATATCTTGATATTGTTTGTTAGTTATTATTTTTCCTTCCCATGCTACAGAAATTAGAAATTTTAATACATCCAAAAGAAAAATACACTCTGAAATTTTTTCAGTTTTTTCTTCTTTTTTAGAAAAATAGGTAATATATGCAAGTTCTAGTAAATTAATAAATTTATTTTCGATTTTAGCTCCAAATGTATAACGCGCGCTTTTAGAAATATGAGGAACAATACTTACCCAAATCAAATATCCTTCCTTAACTCGTTGCAAAATAGAAGGATTGATGAAGTTGAAGGGGGGGGGAGTTGAAGGACCTAGTCATATTTATAATAATATCATTTCTCTTGAAAATCTGCTAATATCGTGGCAGGAATTTTTATGCGGGAAAAGAAAGCGCAAAGATGTTATTGAATTTTTCATATATCTTATGGACAATATTTTTACGCTTCACCAAGAACTTGTAGATAAAAAATATCAACATGGATCATATAAAGCATTTAAAATAAATGATCCAAAACCAAGAGATATACACAAAGCAGGTGTGCGTGACAGATTAATTCATCATGCTATTTATAGGATTTTATATCCAAATTTTGATAAATTATTTATTAATGATTCATATTCTTGCAGGATTAGAAAAGGAACACATAAAGCAGTTAATCAATTTTTAAATTTTGGCAGAAAAGTTTCTAAAAATAATACTCAAACAGCATGGATTTTAAAATGTGATATTAAAAAATTTTTTGCGGGCATTAATCATAAAATATTAAAAAGTATTTTAGCAAAATATATTAAAGACAAAGAAGCTTTCTTATTGCTTTCAGAAATAATAGATAGTTTTAATACAAAAAATAGAATAGGATTTGGATTGCCACTTGGTAATTTAACAAGCCAGCTTTTTATTAATATTTATATGAATGAGTTTGATCAGTTTATAAAACGAAAATTAAAAGTTAAATATTATATTCGTTATGCTGATGATTTTGTTATTTTTTCAGAAGATAGAAAATATTTAGAAAACTTAATTTTAGAGATAGCTAAATTTCTTAAGGGCTATTTACATTTAGAACTTCATCCTAAAAAAGTATTTATTAAAACATTTAATTCAGGCATTGATTTTTTGGGTTGGATAAATTTTCCACATTATAGGGTTTTAAGAACATCAACAAAAAGAAGAGCTTTAAGAAATTTAAAATATAAATTTACACCAGAAATTTGGACAGCATATAATGGTTTATTTTCTCATGGGAATACTCACAAACTTCTTGAAAATAAGATAAAAAAATTTGCAAAAACATGAATTATTTTGTAAAATTAATTTATGATAAAAATCCCAGAAATAGAAAAACAAATTTTAAAATTCTGGCAAACACAGGATATTTTTAAGAAATCTTTGGAAAAAGATAGTCCAAAAGGAGACTATGTTTTTTATGATGGCCCTCCTTTTGCTACGGGTTTGCCTCATTATGGGCATATTGTAGCCAGTTTAATGAAAGATATGGTTCCTAGATATTGGACAATGAAAGGTTTTCATGTAGATAGGAAATGGGGTTGGGATACCCATGGACTTCCAATTGAAAATATTGTTGAACAAGAAATGAAAACTAAAAGTAAAAAAGATATTGAAGATATTGGAATAGATAAATTTAATGAATCTTGTAGAAGTAAAGTTATGATGTATGCGGATAAATGGCGTAAAGTTGTTGATCGTTTTGGTCGTTGGGCAGATATGGATGATGATTATAAAACAATGGATAAAGAATATATGGAAAGTATTTGGTGGGTTTTTAAATCTCTGTGGGATAAAGGTTTAATTTATGAAGGATATAAATCAATGCATATTTGTCCACGTTGTGAAACAACATTATCACAACATGAAGTGAGTGAAGGGTATGAAGATGTAGAGGATCTATCAGGAATTTTTAAATTTGAATTAGAAGATGAACCGGGTACATATATTTTATCTTGGACAACAACACCTTGGACATTGCCTGGAAATGTTGCTTTGGCAATTGGACAAGATATTGAATATGTAAAAATAGAATTTGAAAATCAAAAATATATTTTAGCAAAGCAAAACATAGAAGATATTTTTGAAGATAAAGAATATAAAATTTTAGAAAAAGTTGATGCTAAAAATTTAGAAAATAAAAAATATAAACCATTGTTTAATTACTATTTAGATAAAAATATAGAAAATAAAGAAAGATTATATACAATTCAAATGGCAGATTTTGTAACAGTTGAGGATGGAACTGGAGTAGTGCATATTGCACCAGCTTTTGGTGAGGATGATATGAATTTAGGTAAAGAAAAAAATTTGCCATTTATCCAACATGTAAAATTTAATGGTAGATTTACAGATGATGTAAAGGATTTTGCTGGACTAGAAGTTAAACCAAAAGATAATCCAATATCAACTGACAAAAAAGTTTTAGAATATTTAGAAAAGAAAAATTTGGTTTTTGATACTCAAGAATATGAACACAGTTATCCAAATTGCTGGCGCTGTCATAGTCCGTTATTGAATTACGCAACTTCGTCTTTGTTTGTAAAAGTTACAGAAATAAAATCACAAGCAATAGAAAAAGCTAAAAATATTAATTGGGTTCCAAAACATCTTAAAGCTGGAAGGTTTGGTCAATGGTTAGAAGGTGCAAGAGATTGGTCAATTTCTAGGCAGAGATTTTGGGGTTCTGTGATACCAATTTGGATTTGTAATAATTGCGAAGAAAAAAAAGTTTTTGGCAGTGTTGAAGAATTAGAAAAAATAAGTGGAGAAAAAATAGAAGATTTGCACAAACATTTTATGGATAAAGTAAAATTCAAATGTAATAAATGTGATGGTGAGATGACTAGAGTTCCAGATGTATTAGATTGTTGGTTTGAATCTGGTTCAATGCCTTATGCGCAAATGCACTATCCTTTTGAAAATAAAGAAAAATTTGAGGCTAATTTTCCTGCTAAATTTATTGCTGAGGGTGTGGATCAGACTAGGGCTTGGTTTTATTACACACATATTTTAGCCACAGCTTTAAAAGATAGTTGTGCGTATGAGAATGTAATAGTGAATGGAATGGTTTTAGCTGAAGACGGCAAGAAAATGTCTAAGCATTTGAATAATTATCCAGATCCAATGGAGGTTATAGAAAAGTATGGAGCTGATGCTATGCGTTACTATTTGGCTACTTCTCAAGTTATGAAAGCTGATGATTTAAATTTTTCAGAAAAAGGTGTAGACGAGGTATACAAAAAAGTGCTTTTAATTTTATATAATATTTTAAGTTTTTATAAAATGTTTGCAACCGATCCTAATATCCGAATAAATCCGAATGCTCCGAATAATATTTTAGACAAGTGGATATTGGCTAAAACAGAAAATTTAAAAAATAATATTACAAAAGCATATGATAATTATGATTTAGTCAAAGCTACTAGGCCAATTGGAGAATTTATTAATGAATTATCAACATGGTATATTCGTCGTTCAAGAGATAGATTTAAATCAGAGAATCAAGAAGAAAAAATAAAAGCTTTAGAAACTTTAAAATATATTTTATTAGAATTGTCTAAAGTCATTGCTCCTGTTATTCCTTTTACTGCTGATTATTTTTACAAAGAGTTAAAAGGTGCGCAAGAATCAGTTCATTTAGAAGAATGGTCTGAAATTAAAAAAGAATTTATTGATCAGAAAGTTCTTGATTATATGGAAATTACTAGAAAAGTTGTGGAGCTTGGTTTGGCTAAACGAGCAGAAGCTGGAATTAAAGTTAGACAACCTCTTCAACAATTAACAATTAACAACCAACAGTTAGAAGATGAATATTTAGAATTAATTAAAGATGAAGTAAATATTAAGGAAGTTGTTTGTGAAGAAGGCTCTGGAGATATCTCTGTAGATTTAGATTTAGAAATTAGTGAAGAATTAAAACAAGAAGGTTTATTACGTGAATTAGTGCGTACAATTAATGGTATGCGCAAAAAAGCTGGTTTAACTATTGGCGATAAAATAGAAATTAAATATAATTCAGAAAATCAAGATATAAAAAATATATTTAATAAATTTAGTGAAGAATTAAAAAAACAAACTTTAGCTAATGAATTATTAGAATCTAATGATAAATTAGATAAAATTAAAATTAACAATATCGAGTTAGATTTAGAGATTAGTGAGAAATAATTTTTTTATGATTTGCTCATTATGCCATCGCGAATTATTAAGTATCAGTACTCATCATTTAATACCGCGTTCGTTGCATAAAAACAAAAAAATAAAAAAGATTTTTTTACGTTCGCAGTTGCATGCTATTCTTACTCTTTGCCTTGTTTGTCATAAACAAATTCACGCTATTTTTACTGAAAAAGAATTAGCAAATAAATATTATACTTTAGATAATTTAAAATCTAACCAAGCTATAGATAATTTTATTAGCTGGATAAAAAATAAACCAATTGGTTTTATGCCCAATATTAAAAAAGCAAAAAATAATTTATGTCGAAAAATGAGATCCAGCAATTCAACAATTTCGTAATCTTTCAAACAAGCGAAGGAAAGGTTAATATTGATGTCTTATTTCATAATGACACGCTTTGGCTTACTCAAAAATTAATAGCTAAACTTTTTGAGATTGACAGATCGGTTGTTACAAAACATTTGAAAAAAATCTTTGAGATAGCTGAATTATATGAAAATTCAGTATGTGTAAATTTTGCACATACTGCTAGTGACGGAAAAATATATAATACGAAATACTATAATTTGCGGGCTATTTTAGCAGTTGGTTATCGTGTTAATTCATATAAAGCTATTGAATTTAGAAAATGGGCAACGAAAGTTTTGCATGAATATATTATAAAGGGATTTACTATAGATGATGAGCGGCTTAAACAAATAAAACATTTTGGTAAAGATTATTTTGAGGAGCTCCTTGAAAGAATCCGTGAAATTCGTTTAAGTGAAAGGAGGATTTATCAAAAAATCACTGATATTTACACCCTTTCTGCTGATTACGATTCTTGTGCAGAAATTACTAAGCATTTTTTTGCAACTGTACAAAACAAACTTCACTGGGCGATTACTGGAAAAACAGCTGCGGAAATTATTTATACTGAAGCTGATGCAAAAAAAATTTACATGGGATTGAAAACTTGGAAAAATTCTTCAAAAGGAAAAATTTTGAAATCAGATATTATAATTGCAAAAAATTATCTTAATAAAGAGCATATTGATATACTTAATAGAATTGTAATCTCATACCTTGATATTGCTGAAAATAAGGCAAAAAATAGGCAAGTGATGAATATGGAAGATTGGGATAAATATCTTCAAAAATTTTTAGAACTTTCTGATTATCCAATTTTAAAAGACCATGGAAAAGTTTCTATGTTGGAGGCAAAATTAAAAGCAGAAAGTGAGTATGAGAAATTTAGAGTAATTCAAGATAAAAATTATATATCTGATTTTGATAAAGCAGTAAAAAAGTATTTAAAAGAAAAATAATGTATTACCAAGACCAAGCAATAGTTTTAAATAGAAAAGTTTTTCGTGAAAATGATTTGTTAATTACTCTTTATACTAAAAAATACGGAAAAATTGTTTTGCAAGCTATAGGAGCCAAAAAAATTAAAAGTAAGCTTGCAGGACATATTGAGCCAATGAATTTAGTTGAAATAGAATGGGTAAAAGGAAAAACTTTAGATAAATTAACTGGAGCTGTAATTAGCTCCAGTTTTTCAGATATAAAGAATAATTTTGATAAAATTAATTATGCGCAATATTTTTTGCAAGTTATAGATAAAATTACACAACTGCAGCATCCAGATAAAAAAATATTTGAATTTTTGAAAAATGCGCTAGAGAAATTAAATACAGCGCAAAAAGAAAATTTAGCAATAATTAAATTATGCTTTGATTATAAAATATTATTTTTACTTGGATATAATCCTGTAGAGCGTAAAGAATTAGATGATCAAGATAGGGAAGTAATAGAAAAAATAATAAAATTACCAGTTGACATGGTGATTGATTTACAGCTTGATAAAAATATAGTGGATAAATTACAAATTAAAGCTAAGAAGTTTTTGGAAGAAATTGTGGAAAGGGAGATAAAATAGTGTAGCGTAATAGGAACGATCGTTCCTATTACGCTACACTATTTTTTGTCTTTTTCATTAACTAATTTTTTACTTGGAGAAAATTTAGGATTTTTAATTTTCCATTTAGCAACATATTGCCCAATGCCTTGTTCGTCTCTTTTTTGAGCGCGAGAAGGCATTTTTTGCGACCAGCGAACCACATCTTCAAAATTAATTTTATATCTTCCTTGAACTACAATATATCGCAATTCACTAGTAGCTAAAGCGCGCCTAATTGAGCGCTCATTAACGCCAAATAATTGCGCTGCTTGTGATGGTGTAAGGCGGATTATATCAGACATAAAATTAGTAAAAAAAATGTCTAGACTACTCTTGACAAAAAATAGTAAAGTATGCTAATATTAGCAAATATAAAAATATTGAAAAATTCAATTTTTGTCCAGAATAGTCCGGACAAAATTATTAAAAAATAAAATATTTTAATATTTAAACATTTTTTTAATATATTGTCAATTTTTAATAAAAAATGTAAATTTGTCCAGAGTAGTCCGGACATTTTTAGTATAAAACTAAAAAAACACCTTGTCAAATAGCTTTTTTTTATATAAAATTTGTTTTATAATTGTAGTTAAGATACAGTTAAATCTGTAAAATTTTTCATTAAGATACATCAAAGAAAATGAATAATAAAATAAAAGAACAAATTTTAATATTTAGAATCAGAAAAGGTGATGAAGGGGCTTTTAGGGAGATTTATAAGATCTTTTATGATCGAATCTATCGCTTTGTTTTTTTTAGAGTGCCAAATACGCAGATTGCTGAGGATATTTTACAAGAATCTTTTTTAATTACTTGGAATGATTATTTAAAAAATAAAGAAAAAAAGATTATTAGTGTTCAGGCTTTGATTTATAAAATAGCTCGTAATTTAATTAACGCTTATTATCGAAAAAACAGCAAAGCTTATATTGTTGATATTGAGGAAGTGGAATATAAATTAAATGATCAAAATATTTCTTTAGACAAAGAAGTTGATATAAAAATTGACATAAAAAAATTAAATCAAGATTTAGATAAACTTAGTGATCATTATAGAGAAATTATTGAGCTCAGATATTTGGACCAACTTTCCTTGCGTGAAATTGCAAAAATTTTAAATAAAACAGAAAATAATGTAGGAGTTCTTTTAAGTAGAGCTCTTAAAAAAATAAAAGAAATTACTCAAAATGAGAAAAAATGAAATAATCAAAAATTTAGAGTTATTAGGACAACAAATAAAAATGACTGACGAGCAAAAGCAAAGATCAGAGGATTTTATAATGTCCAGAATTAAATCAGATTTGTTTATTGAAGAGAAAAATACAGTTCCAATTTGGTTAAAATTGGCTGATGCATTTGTTCCAGCTAATTTTAGGTTGCAACCAGTAGCAGTTTTTAGTTTAGTTATTGGGTTATTTTTTGTAACTTCATTTGCTTCAATTAATGCTTCTAAAAATACTTTGCCTGGTGATCCTTTATATCAAATAAAAATTACAGCTGAACAGTTGAAATATAGTTTATCTTTTTCTGAAGTTAATAGAACTAAAATAGCAATGTCAATAGTAGAAAAAAGAGTTAGTGAATTGCAAAAGATTTCACAAAATAAAAGCAATGGAGAAAAAGAAAAAAAAGTAGCTGTTGCAGTATTTAATGTTAAATCTAGTTTAAGTAAAGTTAAAGATAAATTAAATTCAATAAAACAAGAAGAAAAAGAAAAACAAGAAGTTATAGCAATGGTTAAAGAAATAGATCAAAAATTAACAGTAGTTAAAAATGAAATTGAACAATCAGATTCAGAATTAGCTGGTGTAGTTGAAGAGGTTTCTGTTGTTGCTTTAGCAGTATTAAATCAAGAAGAAGAAACTGAAAATGAAGATCAAGATGGTGTAATTGCTGGTGATCAGGATAAAGCTGAAAAATCAAATGGAGTTATTACTCCACAAGCAGCTTCAGATTCTTTATTAGTTCCAGAACCAATTTTAGTAATTGAAGAAATTGAAAAAAAATCAGAAGAGTTTGGAGTAGGGATTGGGGAATAAAATATTAACCACCCCCAGCCCCTCCTTGAAAAGGAGGGGAGAATATAAAATAATTAACAGTTAGTTTGTTGGCTTGTTAGCTTGTGAATTGTTTTCACAAGATAGCAATTACAGCAAGCTAACAAATTCTAATCTTTATTTATTAAAGGTTGACGCCAGCTTTATGCTGGTGAAATAAAGAAAAAACATAATCACAAATCAATGTTGTTTAGATATTATGAGTATCATATGAACTCATAAGCTAAATAAATTGAATGTGATTAAAAGGTTAATCCCGAGAACTCGGGATAAAAAACAAATATGAAAAAATTATTAACTATTGGTTTATTGGTTGCTTCATCTGTATGGATGGTAGGTTTAGGCGCGCTTATTGCTGTGCCTGCTCAAGCTGCTAGTGCTGGAGACTTAATTAAAGTTTCAACTAGCGCAGCTGTCTATTATTTAGGTGAAGACAACAAACGTTACATTTTCCCAAACCAAGCTACATATATGACTTGGTATGAGGATTTTTCTGGCGTTGTAACTATTTCTCAATCAGAGATTGAAGAAATGACAATTGGCGGAAATGTAACATTTAGACCTGGTACAAAAATGATCAAGTTCCCGACTGTTGCTAAAGTTTACGCAGTTGAACCAGGCGGTGTTATAAGACACATCACTAGTGAAGCAATTGCTACTTCTTTATATGGCGCAGAATGGTATAAAATGGTTGGACAAGTACCAGAAGAAAATTTCATTGCTTATACTGAAGGTTCAGATATTACAGCTGCAACTTACCCAGACGGAACTTTAGTTCAAGAAGAAGGTGGTTCAACTGTATACTATATTGAAGATGGTGAAAAACGACCTGTTGCTGATGAAACAGCATTTAATGCTAATATGTTTAGCTGGGATGATGTTTTAACTGCTTCTAGTTTATCAGCATACTCTGACGGCGCTTCAATTACTGGCGCTGAAGGTGAAATTGCTAATATTGATGGAGCAGAAGCAACAACTCCTGTATCATCAACTGGAACTTTAACTGTAAGTTTATCTTCAGACACTCCAGCTTCAACAACTGTTGTTAAGAACTCAATGTGGGTGAACTTTACAAAAGTTAATTTCACAGCTTCTGGAGGTGATGTAGAAGTTGATTCAGTTCAAATTAAAAGAATGGGCTTAGCTCAAGACAGTAATCTTTCTAATGTTTATTTAGTTGATGCTAGCTCAAATGAAATGTTTGGAACTGAAAAAACATTAAGTTCAACTCACACAGCTTATGTTACTAAAGATTTTACAGTTTTAAGTGGAACAACAAAATCTTTTTACTTAGCTGCAACAATGAATTCAACATTGCTAGCTGGTGAAATGGCTTCTTTAGCTGTAAGCGAAGTTAATGTTAAGGGTGATGCAAGTGTAAGCGGAACATTGCCAGTTAATGGTAATGAAATGACAATGAATAACACTATTGCAATTGGTACAGTTACAGTTTCAAATCCAAGTTTGGCTACAACTGCTACTAAACCAGTTGGAACTACTGATTTAACATTTGCTTCTATTAAATTAACTGCTGATTCAGTAGAAGATGTTCAGGTTGAAAAAATTGTATTCTATCAATCAGGCACTGCTGCTGATGATGATATTGCTAATTTAGATTTAGTTGTTGATGGTGTTGTTTTGTCCACTGTGGCTGAACCAGATGACAAATATGTTACATTTGATTTATCTGCTTCACCACTTTCAATCACCAAAGGTCAAAACGAAAGTTTTGAATTAAAAGGTGATATAATGGATGGCTCTTCAAGAACTATTAACTTTGATATCTATAATAAAGCAGATATTTTAGTTAAAGGTAAAACCTATGGTTTTTACCGCTTAATAAGTGGTTATGGCTCAAGCGCGCCTTACTACAATATGACAGAAACAATTACAGTTTCAACAGGAACTCTGACTGTTTCAAAAGCAACTTTAGAAACAACTAATATTGCTGAAGGCGCTACACAACAAAACTTAGGAGCATTTTACTTTAATGCCCAAGGTGAGCCAATTATTATTACGCAAGTAGTTTTAGAATTAAATACATCAACTTCTGTTACAAGTGCATTAGTATCTAATGTTACTATTTATGATGAAGATGGTGATGTTGTGGCTGGTCCAGTTGATCCAACTAGTGGATCTGATCCAGATACTATTACTTTAACAGATACATTTACTGTTCCAACAGGAATTCATGAATATATTGTTAAAGGTGATTTAGATTCTAATTTTGCTGCTAATGATACAATTCGTATAGATTTTGCCAATGGCCCAGATGCAGATATTACTGCTAAGGGTGAAGTTACTGGTAATGCTGTTACTCCATCACCAACTAGTGAAATTCAAGGTGATACAGTAACTGTTAAAGTAGCTGACTTAAATGTTTCAACATCTGCAAGTCCATCTGCTCAAACTGTGACTTCTGGAACTTCTGGTTATACTTTCGCTAACTTTGTGTTAGACGCAACTCAATCAGGTGAAGATGTAAAAGTTACTCAATTAAAGTTAACACATACAACTTCAGCTGCAGATATTCATAGTTATATTACAGGTATTAGTTTATATGACGGTTCAACCCTTTTGAACACACCTGCATCAGGTGAAAGTTCAACTACTAGCTCACGCGCTACTTCAACCATTACTTTAACTGATCCATTGATTATTACTAAAAGCACAGCTAAGACTATTACTATAAAAGGTGATATTTCTGGCTCTGCTGCTAATAATTCAACGCATCAGTTTGGTTTGCAAGGCGCAGCTTCTGTAACTTCTTATGGTAATTCAACTGGTAATGAAATTACTGAAGATGTAACTAATAGCGCTGGTCAAACTCAAACTATTGCCACTGGCGGAACTTTAAGAATATCAAATTCTGGTTCTAACCCAGCTACTGGTTTGGTAATAGCTGATATGACTAATGAAATGGGAGTCTTTAATTTTGAATCTTTGTATGAAGATATTGAAGTTACTAAATTAGGCTTTACTATTTCTACTGGTGACGATGACAATATTAACTGGTTGTATTTGTATGATGGTGCAACTAAGGTTGGTGAAATTCAAGTTACAGGTGTAGCTGCAACAATTACTCCTGCTGACTTAGTAATTCCACAAGGCAGTGTAAAGACATTGACTTTAAAAGCTGCCATGCATAAAGCTGGTATAGATTATTCTGGTGATCCAGGAGATAGTATTATAGTAACTTTAACTGGAGCAGAAAGAAAAGGTAAATCAACTGGTTCAACTACATTAACAGTTAATGGTTTAGATACTACTAAGACAAATACTCAGTATATCTTTATGACTAAACCAACTGTAACTAAAGTCAGCTTGTCAGGTATGGCAAATGGCACACAAGATTTATATAAATTCACATTAGCTGCTGACTCAAAAGGCGAAGTTGGATTTTATAAAGCTTCATTTGCGATTACTACATCATCTGCTACTGTAACTAATTTCAAATTTTATGAAATTGATGGCAGTTCAGAAACTGACTTAAGCAAAACAGCATTAGAAGCTAGCGAAATTTATACTGCTAATACTGCTAATACTGGTGGTAAATTCGTGATTAATGGAGTTGTTGACCTTGATACTGCAATTGGTAGTGGAGCTAAAGAATATACAACTGTTGGTGCTGGTGATTCAAAATCTTATGTGTTAAGAGGTGATGTAACTGGCTGGGATGCTAATGCAACTCTTCAGGTTCAGTTAATGGGTGACAGCGCAGCATCTACTGTTCAGGATACTGACGGTATTGATGATGATGCATCTGACAACTTTATTTGGTCTGATTTGAACTTTGGTTATTCTACAGATACAGCAACTGCAACTGTTGAATGGGTAAATGCTTACAAAGTGTTTGCAACTACAACCCAATCTTTCTAAGATATTTCTGATATAGTTTAGATAAAAACTTCCTCGGCATTACGCTGAGGAAGTTTTGTTTTACTTGTTTTTTTATTTAAAATTTATTATAATTAAATCATATGAACAATAAAAAAATACAAATAATTATATTAATTTTAGTTATTTTAGGCGCTGGTTTTTATTTTTTTAATGAATTTTACAATAAACAAGAACAAGAAACTTTTACAGTAACTTTGGATGAAATTGCTGAATTTAAAGTTATAAGACAGGATTTGACTGATGAGCAAATTGATAAATATAAAAGTGAATTTGAAGAAAATGTTAATGAATTTATGCAAAGTAATGAAAAATTTGTTTTTAATGCTTTAAATCGCATAGGAATGATTAAAAAAATTATGCATGATTTTAATGGAGCTGAAAAAGTTTGGATGTATATGATTGTGCATCGGCCAGAAAATTCTGTAGTTTATTTTAATCTAGGCAATTTATATATGGAAGATTTAAAAGATAATGAAAAAGCAGAAAAAGCGTTTTTATTAGCTTTAGAAAATTCAGCAAATGAAAGCGCAAATGAACAATATTATCGCGGCATTGTCACTTTTTACACTTATAGCTATCCAGAAAAAAAACAAGAAATTGAGAAAATTTTGTTTAATGCTTTAGAAATGGAGCAATATGAAAATAGCCAAACACTTATGGCTTTATTAGCAACTTATTATCAAAACAATAATCAAAAAGAAAAAGCAGTTGAATATTGGGAAAAAGTTTTAGAAATTGATCCAAATAATGAAGCAGTGATGGGGGAGATAAAGAGATTAGAATAAGTTAAAAATTAAAATTCAAAAGTCAAAAATGCAAGTCAAAAGTTAAA
>CAZAVD010000007.1:0-3448 GCA_964488715.1 uncultured Gammaproteobacteria bacterium
GCATATAAAATTCTTTAATTATTGGAACCCATTTTATTTTTCCGTCTGCAATTTCATCTAAATCATCTTCCATTTTTGCTGTAAATTCATAATCAACAACTTCTGAAAAATGTTTTACTAACAAATCATTAACCACAAATGCAATATCTTGAGGGATTAACCTGCGATCTTCTTTGCGAATATATCCACGATTTTCAATTGTTGAAATTGTTGGCGCATAAGTTGATGGTCGTCCAATTCCTAATTCTTCCATTTTTTTAACTAATCCAGCTTCTGAAAACCTTGCTGGCGGCTCTGTAAAATGCTGTAAAGCATCTAGTTTTTCTAAATTTAGTTTATCATTTTTTTCTAAATCTGGCAAAATATTTTCCTTAACACTAGCTGGATAAACTTTTAAAAAACCATCAAACTCAATAATTGAACCAGTGGCTCTGAAAGTATATTTTTTGTCTTTTGCTTCAGCTAAAATATCAACACTTGTGGCATCTAGCTTTGCTTCTGGCATTTGGCTTGCAACTGTGCGTTTCCAAATTAAATCATAAAGTTTAAACTGATTATCTTTTAAATATTTTTTTACATCTTCAGGTCTATTGCGAATATCAGTTGGGCGGATAGCTTCATGAGCTTCTTGAACATTTTTTGATTTGCTTTTATATTTTCTTGGCGCGCTTAATGCATATTTGTCTCCAAATTCTGATTTAATAAAATTTTGAGTGTCAGCCAAAAATGAATCTGCCAAATTAACAGAATCAGTTCTCATATATGTAATCAAACCAGTAGCGCCTGACTTGCCCATTTCCACTCCTTCATATAAACTTTGCGCCATAAACATTGTTTGCTTTGATGAAAAACCTAACTTACGATTAGCTTCTTGCTGTAAAGTTGAAGTAATGAACGGAGCTAGTGGTTGTCGTTTGTTAACTTTTTTCTTGATTTCTGAAACTATATAATCAGCTTTATCTAAATCTTTTAAAATTTTATCTGCTTGTTTTTTGTTTTTAATATCTAATTTTTGTATTTTCTTGCCATTTATTGAATGCAAATTTGAAGTAAAATTTTTAGATTTTTTATTTAATAAAGCTTCAAGAGTCCAATATTCATCTTTTTTAAATTTTTTAATTTCTCTTTCCCGTTCAATAATTAAACGAACAGCCACTGATTGAACCCTTCCAGCTGATAAACCTTTAGCTACTTTTTTCCATAAAAATGGCGACAGCTCATAACCAACCAAACGATCAAGAACACGCCGTGCTTGTTGAGCATCAACTAATTTTAAATTAATTTTACTAGGTTTTTCTAAGGCTTTATTAATTGCATTTTCAGTGATTTCATGAAAAACTACTCTATGAAATTCATGTTTTTTTGCTTTTGCTTTTGTATTTAAAATATGATCTAAATGCCATGCAATTGCTTCACCTTCACGATCAGCATCAGGCGCAAAGTAAATATCTTTTGCTTTTTCAGCTTCTTTTTTAAGCATTGTAACTGTTGTTTTTGCTTTTTCTGGAATAACATATTTTGGATCAAAATCGTGTTCAATATCAATTCCCATTTCTTTTGTTGGCAAATCACGAATATGCCCAAAGGAAGAAACAACCTTAAACTTATCACCAAGAAATTTGGTAATTGTTTTTGCTTTTGTTGGTGATTCTACGATTAATAAGTCTTTCATAGATTTTATTAACAGGACAAGCTAAGACGAAATCACATACATCAAACTTCCTAAATTCCTAACCCTTCCTTTCATTTCCATTAATGTAAGTGTACTATTTATGACACTGGTGTCAAGATTTGTCAAGCGAACTAGATTATCAACATGAATTGGTTCATTAGATAAATGCTTTAAAATCTCTGCTTCTTGTTTTGAATCTGGCACAATTTTTTTAGTTTCTACAAAATCTTTTACTAAACTTAAATCTAAAGCCTCTAAAATATCTTCAGCGCAAGTTATTAATTTTGCTCCCATTTTAATTAAATTATTTGGTCCAATAGCATTATTATCATAAATTTTGCCTGGAATAGCAAAAACTTCACGATTTTGTTCCAAAGCATATCTAGCAGTTATTAAAGCACCTGATTTAATTGGCGCTTCAATTACTAAAATTCCTAATGATAAGCCAGATACAACACGATTTCTTTGTGGAAAATGAGGTCTTAATGGCGGTGTTCCAATTGGAAATTCAGACAAAACCAGTCCTCCTTGATCTACAATTTTATCAACTAAATATTGATTATGCCACGGATAAATGTTTGCTTTATCTAAGCCAGATCCTAACACAGCAATTGTCCTACCATTAGATTCTAAACAAGTTTCATGCGCTAAAGAATCAATTCCTAAAGCCAAACCTGAAACAATAACCATTCCATTATCTGTTAAATTGCGAACAATAGCTGGCGTAACTTGTTTGCCATAATTAGTAATTTTTCTAGTGCCAACAACTCCTAAAGAAAAATCATCAGCTTCACTTGTTAATTTTCCACGATAATACATTAAAGCTGGTGGATAATAAATTTCTTTTAATAATTTAGGATAATCTTTATCTTTAATTGTTAAAATTTTTAAATCTTCTTTTTCTATTTTTTTTATTTCTTGATCTAAATTTATTTCATTTCTTTTTACCACAACTTCATTTGCCGCTTTTTCATCTATGCCGGCTTGTCTTAATTCATTAAAACTTGCATTCCAAGCTTGTTGCATATTAGAAAAATGTTTAACAAGCCTACTAAATCGCGCTGGCCCAATTTCTGGAATTAAAGAAAATCCCACCCAGAATTTTATATCATTATTTTTATTTGACATTTTTTTTAAAATAATTATAATTAAAGTATATAATAAAATAATTGAAAATACAAAAAAGGAGATAAAATGCTAAATTTAAAAATAGAAGAAAATCATATTTTATTTTTAAATACACAACAGAAAATGGATCAAAAAAAATTACTTGAAAAGATGGAAGAACTAAAAAAACTTAAATTTAAAAAAAACAAAAGCACACAAGATCGAACAAAAATTCATCAATTAGAAGGCGGGGCAGGAAGAAATAGTGAAATTGATGCATTAAAAAAGAACATTAATGGTTTAATAATTGAAAAAAACAAACTCAAAAAACATCGTATTAATGTTCAAAAAAATGAAATTAAAAAAAACACTCATCAAATAATACTAAGATTATAATATAAATTGACCAACTTAAGGACAACTCAAAAACATTAAAAATAGTTGTCCTTTTATTTTTTCTTGACAAAAATAATAAAATATGTTAGTATAAAATAACATAATTTAAATTTAATAATCTTTAAATTTTCCTCTGTCTAGCTGCCAAAGTGAAGAGATCCCTCCTTCTCAGATCGAGTAGCGCAAGTCAAGGTTATGCAGGTTTTCCTGTTATGGCCTTGCGCTAGCAGGGGGTAATTTGAGGATTACACAGTCCAACCCAATAAAAAATGT
>CAZAVD010000007.1:3548-25495 GCA_964488715.1 uncultured Gammaproteobacteria bacterium
TTGCGCTAGCAGGGGGTAATTTGAGGATTACACAGTCCAACCCAATAAAAAATGTCAAGTTTTTAGCTTGACATTTTTTATTTGATAAATTATAATTTATATATACAAATATTTTTTACAAAGGAGGAACAAAAATTAGGCGTTCTCAATTTATTTTGGGTTTTACCTCCTTTCTTCCCATTATTTTTTGAGGACGCCAATCATATTGCCTAGCAAAAAAGCAATTTTCATCGAGATGAGTAGTTTCTTTAAGCCTTTTTTGCTAGGCTTTTTTATTTGCCAAATCGTCTTTGGTGATTATTATATTCCTTTAATATTTTATTAAATTCTTTTTTAGAAAAATCAGGCCATAAAGTTTTTGTAAAATATAATTCTGAATAAACTGATTGCCAAGTTAAAAAATTAGATAAACGCATTTCTCCGCCAGTACGCACAATTAAATCTGGTTCAGGAACATCTGGTGAATACAAATTTTTATAAATTAATTTTTCTGTAATTTTATTTAAATTAATATTTTTTTTAATAATTTTTTTAATTGCGTCAACAATTTCTGACCTTCCACCATAACTTAAACAAATTATTAATGTTCCTTTTTTATTGTTTTTAGTTAATTTTTCTGCTTGTTTAATTAATTGATTTAATTTTTTAGGATATTTTTCTAATTGTCCAATAAATCGCATTTTTAAACCTTTTTTATTAAATTCATTAATATCATTTTTTAAAATTTTCTGCATTAAATTAATTAAAAAATTAACTTCTATTTTTGGTCGTTTCCAATTTTCTGTAGAAAAAGCATATACTGTCAAAATTTCAATACCTTTTTCCAAACACCAATCACCAACTTTTTTTAATGTTTGATAACCGTGGATATGACCCTCAAAAGCAGGTAAACCTCTTTTTTTCGCCCATCTACGATTACCATCCATAATAATGGCTAAATGATTAAGTTTATTCATAAATTTTTTCACACACAATACAAATCGGGGTCTGTTCAAGACCTTGTCCGATTGGATTGTCAATAAAAGTTAATCTTAACTCTGATTTTGAAATTTGTAAATTTTGACTTACTCCCAATACAGCAACATCAATATTATTTGCATCAACAATAGCAAATTGAAAATTAAACTTTTTTGCTAATTGTTCACAAACTTTATTTGGATCTTTTGGTCCCAAAACAGCATATTTGTCATAAGGCGGAATTGTTCCTGGAGCAAAGCCGTCAATTTCTGATACTTGATTGCCACAAATAATATAGAACAAACCACGAATCCTAAATGGTTTTGTAATGGCACTAATAAAGGATGCTAATAAAACTCGTGAAATCCCACAAATATCAATAACTAATTGCATTTTTTTAGCATTGCGAAAACCCGGATCATTTGGCCATTTTTTAACAAATTTAATTAAAAATTTTGCTAATTTTGTTTCTTTGATTTCGCTTTCATGAATTAATCTACCTTGTGTGATTGCCACCATTCTTTCTGACATTACTATTATATCATTATTTTCTATATCTTTTAAAATATATTTTTTTATAATATCTTCCAAAACATCATCTTTTGTAATCAGATGAGTTTTTATTGGATAACGGAGATATGTTTTGTTTTTGACTTTTATTTCTGGATTCATAATTTTATCCATTTACCATTACCATTATAACTGCCCATGCAAGTAAAATTAACTGGCAAATTGAAGAAGTGACTGCTAAAAAATGCGTTAGTAATTTATTTTGTTTATAAAAAAATTTAGCTAAACTAAAATTTAAAATAATTATTAACAAGGCAATTAGGGAAAAATAAAAAACATAATACCACAAGCCAATTAAACTAATGCCCACATAAATATTATATCGCAAAGCCAATGGTTCAATTTGAACTGGCGTTCGGAAATATAATAAAACCCAAAGCAAAATATTTAATATTAAACTTGCTATCAAATTCCACTTAATTATTTTGTCTTTAAGAAAAAGTATCATATATAAATATTAACATTAAAAAAGTTTGTTGACAATCAAAATATATAGTATAATTAATATATCAAAAATATTTAATCTCTATGCTCGATTCTAAAAAACTAAAATCAATTTTAATCAAAAACAAACTCATTACTGAAATTGAACATAAAAAATATGTTAAGCAAGCTAAAGATAAAAACATTACTTTGTTTAAATTTCTGATTGACGAAAAGATTGTAGCTGAACAAACGATTTATGAGGCAATTGCAAAATCTTTGCACTTGCCTTTTATTGATTTAAAAAATGAAACAATTCGCAAAGATATTTTAAACATTATCCCAGAGCCAATTGCTGTTTCACATCAAATTATAGCTTTTAATAAAGATGATAAAAAAATTAAAATTGCAACTTTAGACCCAGAAGATTTACAAACTTTTGATTTTATTAAAAAGAAAATTAATATGGATTTAGATATTCATATTACAACTCCTGAAAGTATTTCTGAAATTTTAAAACAATATCATAGAGGATTAGAAGCTGAATTTCAAGACATAACTAAAAAACAACAACAAATTCAAAAAGTTAAAGAAAAAGAAGCTGGTGGCAAAAAACTAAAAGAATTAGCGCAAGATTTGCCAATTATTCGCATTGTGGATACTTTTTTAGAATATGCAATTTTTGAAAATGCTTCAGATATTCATATTGAACCTTTAGAAAAAGAAGTTGCAGTGCGTTATAGAGTAGATGGAGTTTTGCGCAAAGTAATGACATTGCCTAAAAAAACTTTGCCAGGAATTGTTGCACGCATTAAAATTTTATCTAATTTAAAACTAGATGAACATCGTCTACCACAAGATGGCAGGTTTAAAATTCAAACAGATGATTATAAAATTTCTTTTCGTGTTTCAATTATTCCGGTTTTTGATGGTGAAAAAGTAGTTATGCGCTTATTAAATGAATCTAATAGAATTTTAAGTTTAGAAGAACTTGGTTTACAAACAGAGCCTTTTAAAATTGTTAAACGCAATGTAGCAAAACCAAATGGGATGATTCTGGTAACTGGTCCAACTGGCTCTGGTAAAACTACTACACTTTACACAATTTTAAAAATGCTTAATCAACCAGGAACAAATATAACAACAATTGAAGATCCTATTGAATATCGCATGTCTGGTGTTAATCAATCACAAATTAATGCTAAAATTGGCTATTCGTTTGCTTCTGGATTAAGATCTTTTTTGCGTCAAGATCCAGATGTAATTATGGTTGGGGAAATTCGTGATAATGAAACAGCAGATATAGCTGTTAATGCAGCAATGACTGGTCATTTAGTTTTATCAACTTTACATACAAATGATGCTGCAACTACCCTGCCTCGTCTAGATGATATGAAAATTGAACCATTTTTAATTGCATCAACAGTTAATGTAATTATTGCACAACGATTGGTGCGTCGTATCTGTAAACAATGTATTATGTCGTATAAAATTGACAAACAAATGGAACAAGAATTAGAAAAACATTTTAATGTGACAGAATTAGTAAATGCTTTAGCTCAACATGGCACAATAAAATCAAACAAAGAAAAAATATCATCTATGTTATTTTATAAAGGCAAAGGATGCAAGCATTGTGGTGAATCTGGATACAAAGGACGGGTAGGTATTTATGAAGTTTTAGAAATTGATGAAATAATGGCAAATTTAATTTTAAAACGTGCTTCAGCTGATGACATTAACAAACAAGCAAAAGAAAAGGGAATGATTTCAATGCTACAAGATGGGTTTATAAAAATTAAACAAGGAAGCACAACTGTGGAAGAAATTTTAAGAGTAACAAAGGAGTAATTGGAATACAAAAAATCTAAAATCTAATGTTGCGGTTTGGGATAGAATTCAAGACTTGTGGATAACTAATATGCCTAAAAAATTAGAAAAATTCAAAGCAAAATCAATTACTGATTTTGTTGTTCCTAAAAAAAAAGAAGGTGAATCCTCCTCCGCCAAGGCTGCGGCGGACAGGCAAAATGGCTCCAAACAGGAGCTAGGAGCCAACATTGACAATGAAATTGAATCATTAGCAGAATTAGGAAAAGGCCAAGCAGCTGATACTGAAGAGGCAAAAAAAGTCAGAAAAATTATTCAAAAAAAACAAACAGCAAAAGAAAAAATAATTAAAGAACAAGACGAGCTAGAAGAAATTGATAAAAGTGAGTTAAAACAAAATGACTCCATGCAAAGCAGTGGAGCCAACATTGAGGATAACAAAGAAAAAAGCGAAAAAACAGAAGAAAAGCCAAAGAAAAAATCAACTAATATTAATCTTGATAAATATTTAAACAAATTACAAACAGTTAGTTTAAAAGACAAAATTTTCTTTACTAAAAATTTGGGCGTAATGATTAAAGCTGGTTTATCACTTGGTCAAGCATTACATGCTTTAGCTGAACAAACACAAAACAAAAAATTTAAAAAACAATTAACTGAAATAGAAGAAAAAGTCAAAAAAGGAATCAGTTTTACAGAAAGCTTAAAAACTTACCCAAAAACTTTTAGTCAATTATTTATTTCAATGATTGAATCTGGCGAAGCTTCTGGCAACATGGAAGAGGTTTTAAAGCAACTTCATCGCCAAATGACAAGGGATCATGCTTTAATTAGCAAAATTCGTGGCGCAATGATTTATCCTGTTATTGTTATTACAGCAATGATCGGAATTGGAATTGGAATGGTTGTTTTTGTTATTCCTAAATTTATGAGTATTTTTGAAGAAGTAAATGCTGAATTACCTTTTGTGACCAGAATATTAATTATTGTTTCAGATTTTGTTGCAGCTAATGGCTTAATAGTTTTAGTTTCTGTAATCGTAATAACAAGTGTTTTAATTAAAGTCTTTAAAACACCCTCAGGCAAAAATTTATTGCATAATATTTTTTTAAAAACACCAATTTTAGCGCCAATTGTGAAAAAAATCAACTTAGCAAGATTTTCAAGAACTCTTTCATCTCTTTTAAAAACAGATATCCCGATTGTTAAGGCTTTTGAAATTACTGCCAGAGTTTTGGGTAATGTGCATTATAAAAATGCATTAACTGAAGCTGGAGAAAAAATAAAAAAAGGCGAACATATTCGCTCATCTTTAATACAATATAATAAATTATTTCCAGCTGTTGTTATTCAAATGGTAACTGTTGGTGAAGAAACCGGTGCTTTAGATAATGTTTTGGATGAATTAGCTGGATTTTATGAGGATGATGTTGATCAAACAATGAAGAATTTGCCAACCATTATTGAACCAGTTTTAATGCTAGCTTTGGGTTTAGGAGTTGGCTTTATGGCTGTGGCTGTTTTAATGCCAATGTATTCTCTAGGACAGGCGTTTTGATTTTTAATGTTAATAAAATATAAAAATAAATCTGGTTTTACACTAATCGAAGTCTTGATTGGCATCGTAATTTTAGCAATAATGTTAATGAGTTTATACTCTTTAATTAATTTTACTTTAAAAACCATTTGGGAAGCTAAAGCAAAAATAACAGCAACACAATTAGCAAATCAAAAAATTGAACTTGCACACAATTTAGATTATGATGATGTTGGAACAATAGGTGGTGTTCCATCTGGTCTAATTCAAGCTACTGAAATTGTATCACGCAATAATATTGAATACACTGTTCAAACACAAATAATTTATATAGATGACCCTTTTGATGGAACTTTAGGAGGAGATCCAGACGACTTATTAAACACTGATTATAAAAAAATTCGCGTTGAAGTCAGTTGGGATTATCGTTTGCAAAATAAACCTGTTTTATTAATTAGCAATATTGTGCCAATTGGTTTAGAAAGTTCAGTTGGAGGTGGAACTCTAAAAATTTTAGTATATAATGCTTTGGGCGAACCAGTGCCACAAGCAAATGTGAGCGTTATAAATAGCTTAACAGACCCAGTTATAAACATAAATACACAAACAGATGATCAGGGTTATTTAATTTTACCTGGGTCACCAGAATCTACTGAAAGTTATGAAATTATAATAACTAAAACAGGATATTCAACTGATCAAACCCGTGACACAACAGTTGAATTGCCCAGTCCTGAAAAACCACATGCATCTGTTTTTGAAAACCAAACTACAAATATCAGTTTTAGTATTGATTTATTAAGTGACATGACAACTGGCACAACAATTACAACATATGATAATTGGTGGAACAGTAATTGGTCAAAAAGACAACCTATTTTTATTAACAACTCACATTCTACATTATCCAATTACTCAGTTGAAATTGAAATAAATTATGATTCTGATATGCAAACAGATTTTGATGACATAAGATTTACTGATCAAAACAATGTTGAACTAAAATATTGGCTTGAAGATTTTGATAGTGGAGATGATGCAAATTTCTGGGTAAAAATTCCTACTCTTCCACAAGGTTCTTCTTTTATTTATGTATATTATGGCAATGCAAACGCGAACACCACTTCCGATAGTTCTCAAGCATTCTTGTGGTTTGATAACTTTGAATCCCGTTCCTTGGGCTCAATCGCAAATCAAGGCGACTGGGATGGTGTTGGTGGGTATAATCCATATAATGTTTACAGCCAAGATTGCTATCAAGGATCAAAATGTCTTGGATCTCACTATCAAGGATCAAAAGTAACTCTTCCGTCTAAAAATTTCGGAGAAGATGTGTTACTTGATTATTGGGCTAAATTAACTCAAAAAGGCAATGACACAACTTCAGATTTTAATATAACCACTCATGACACTGTTGCTGCTGGTGACAATTGGGATAGAGTGCAGCACCGTGGAGAAATTAGTACTAATAAATGGTCCACAACAATTAAATATGTTGGCGATAGTACTAGTAGAAATATTAATTTAAATCAATGGCAACATTTTCAAATTAGATATTATAACAATGATAGAACAGATATTGTTATTGATGGTCATACTGTAAGAAATAATGAACAAACATATGTTAACAATCTAGACTATTTTAATTTATACAATGATGAATACGATAGAGGATATTATGATAAAATGGTTATTAGAAGGTATAAATCACCAGAACCTTATGTATATAATTTTGGCACAGAAGAAGACCGTATAATTGGTGCATCTGCTTACCTTGCAAATATACCGATAGTTATTACTAGTGAAAAAATAATTGGTTATGATGCTGATGAACAACCAGTATATAAATATACTGGCAACTACACAACTGGCTATAATGGCTTAATATATATTGAAAATCTAGAATGGGATTCATATACTTTTTCTTTGCCAGAAACTTCAGCATATATTATTTCCGAAACAACTCCTGTCCAGCCCTTAAACCTATTACCAAATACCACTAGTAGTGTTATGACTTTAGATCTATCACCAAAAGCTACTCATTCTGTGCTAATTATTATTAAAGATATTAACGAGGAGCCTATTGATAATGCCACAGTTCATTTATATACAAGCAATCCAAGTTATGATGAAACGCTAATCACTGATGAATCTGGACAAGTATATTTTGCTCCCTGGATTTCTGGAGACTCAACTTTGGAAATATCAGCCACTGGATATGAAAATTATAGTGATTCTTTTGATTTATCTGGTTATCATATTGAAGAAATAATTTTAATACAAGAATAATTTATGAATACTAAAGGCCTAACTCTTTTAGAACTTATTATTGCTATTTCAGTTTTTGTTTTGGCCACATTTGCTGTTTCAACTTTTATTATACAAAGTTTTCGCGCGCAAAATTTTTCATTAGAACAATCAAGTGCAATTAATGAAGCTCGCCGTGGAGTAGAAACAATGATTAAAGAACTGCGGGAAGCTTTGCCAAGTGACACTGGATCTTATCCTATTGAATTAGCTGATGATCAAGAATTAATTTTTTATGCTGATTTTGATCGTGACGATGCTGTTGAAAAAGTGCGTTATTGGTTAGATGGAACTGATTTTAAAAAAAATATAATTGAAGCTAGTGGCACCCCTCTTTCTTATTCTGGCAATGGTGAAACTGAAGTATTATCACGATTTGTTCGTAATAATACTAATACTATTTTTATATATTATAATAGTGATTATGTTACTAGCACTGCTCCAGCTGATCCAAGTAATGTTAAATTAATTCATATTAATTTAAAGATTAATGTTAATCCACAAAAAGCTCCTTTGCATTTTGAATTAGAATCTGATGTGAGTTTAAGGAATTTGAAGGAGAATTTATGAATTCACAAAAAGGCACTATCTTAATGCTGACTTTGGTTATAACTTCAGTCTTTGCTGTTGCTTCTTTAAGTTTAGCAAGTTTGGCTATTTCACAAAATAAATTAGCTAATCAAAAAACTGCTTGGCATAATGCTTTAAATATTGCTGAAGCTGGCTTAAACTATTATAGATGGCATTTAGCGCATGCACCAGAAGATTATGAAAACGATATTGGATTACATGATTATAATGATCCGCAAGGAGGCGGTCTTGGGCAATATAATTTAGAAGTCACAGCTCCATCAGAATGTTCAAGTGTAATTACTTTAAAATCAACTGGCTGGGCAAATTCTTTTCCAAATACTCAAAGAAAGGTACAAGCCAAATACGGATTAGCATCTTTAGCATCATTTGCTTTTATTACTAATTCTGATGTTTGGTTTGGTGATGAAGAAGTTTTACATGGGCCAGTACATTCTAATGGCGGAATTAGACAAGATGGAACTAATGATTCTTTAATGACTTCAGCTAAAGAAACTTATACTTGCCAACCGCATCATGGCTGTGATCCTGCCTCAACTCAAAACGGAGTTTGGGGCACTGGAGGAGATCAAGAATTATGGGAGTTTCCAACTTCAAACATTGATTTTGATATGCTAACAGTGGACTTGAATACTTTAAAAGATTTGGCTGAAACTTCTGGCATTTATTTACCTCAACGAGGTTTAGGTTATAGAATTAATTTTAAAGCAGATGGAACAATTGATGTTTATAGAGTAACTAAATTAAAAAACAATGTTTGGTATTATGGAATGGACGGAGAATGGCATCGTAATTCTTGGGATATTGATAGAGAAGAACTTGATGCTAATTATATTTTACCAACAGAATGTGCTATAATATTTGTAGAAGATGATGTATGGGTGGATGGAACAGTTAATGGTCGCGCAACTTTAGTGGCAGCAAAATTACCTGAAGTTCCAAATAATAATCGCTCAATTATTATAAATAATAATTTAACTTATTTAGAAAAAAATGGCGAACATGTTTTAGGATTAATTGCTCAACAAGATATTATGGTTCCACTTTATTCAGCGCCTGAAGACTTAGAAATCAATGCTGTTTTACTTGCTCAAAATGGTTCTGTATATAGACCTTATTACTATTATCCTTGGCCTTACTATATCCGAGACGAAATTACAACTTATGGAACAATTATTAGCAATCAGACATGGACTTGGAGTTGGGTAAACGAATGGGGTTCTTGTATTTCTGGCTATTGTAATACTAATACAATTTATGATTCACATTTAAATTATAACCCTCCTCCAGGATTTCCAACTTATGGAGATTATAAATTTTTACAATGGGAAGAAATAACAGAAAAATAATTTATGTTTTTTAACACACAAATTCAAACTTTTGGCTTAGACATTTCTGATAAATCTATCAAAATCGCACAAATTATAAAAACGCGCGCTGGCTTGCAATTAACAAGTTTAAACAAAACTAATTTACCAAAAGGAATACTGATTGACGGGGAAATCCAAAATGAAGAGCAACTTATTAAATATATTAAAAAAACAATAGACAATTGTCATCCGAAAATTAAAAACAATTATGCTGTTCTATGTTTGCCTGAAGTAAAAACTTTTATTAAATTAATTAAAATTAAATTAACTAATCATAAAAAATTAGATCAAAACAGTATCAAAGATTTAATCAAAACATATTTGCCAAAACATGTACCAATGCCAATTGAGGAAATATGTTTTGATTGGCAAATTGTAAACCAAAAAGAAAATTATATTGATGTTCTAATTGGAGTAGCTCCTAAAAACACAGTTGTTGCGTTTAGTGAATTAATTAAAAAATGTAACCTTACTCCTGTTTCATTTGAAATTGAAGCTGGTTCAATTATGCGCGCTATTTTTACAAAAGGTGATCATTTTTCAGAAACACCAAAACTACATCAAAAAGATATTCAAGAAGTCTTAGAAAAAATTAATTTCAAAATTAAAAAAATTAAAAATAAGCAGAAAAAACAAACTACTTCACAAAACACAGTTTATTTTATCATTGACTGTGGCGCTTCGCGATCTGGATTAATAACTTGGTCAGATGGCACAATTAAATTTACAACGACTTTAAGCCCATTAATTCCTGAATTAGCTGAAGAAATCAATAAAGCAAAAGAATTTTATGAAAACAATTTTGATACAAACAAAAAAAATTACGAAATCATTTTAAGTGGTGGATCTGCTAACTTGAAAAATATTGATAAAGAATTAACAAAACTTTTAAATATGCAAACAAATCTAGCTAACCCATTAATTAATTTGATTAAACAAAAAAAAATTAAAATTGATACTCAAGAAATTCAAAGTTACACAACAGCAATTGGTTTAGCTTTAAGATCATCTCTAGTCAAAGACTTTTAATATGATTATATTAAACTTGTTACCAAAAACAGATAAAAAACAAATAGCTAATCATTATTTAACTCTTTTAATTAAAGATATTGTTTTTTCACTTCTTCTAATTTGCACTGTATTAGCAATTTTGTTTTTAATATGTCATTTTATGTTAATTAAAAATTTTATTACAATTAGCGAGCAAAATTTATCCATAATTACAAAGACAAACTTAATTACAAGTGATGTTCGTAAAATTAATTTAGAACTCAGGACACTTGAAAAAATTCAATATCAATATACAAATTGGGTGCAATTTATAATCAATTTAAATAACCAGATTCCAACAACAAAAATTCAAATTACTAAGATAAATATTGACAACCATCAACAAATTCTTAGACTTGAAGGCAAAGCTTTAAACAGAGATGATTTTCTAAAGTTCAAACAAAACTTAGAAAATTCCAAAATGTTTGATTCTATAAAATCACCTTTGTCAAATTTATTATCTAATAAAAATCTTAATTTCTCTTTAGAAATGAAATTTAACAAAAACTAACTAATATGCAATTTAATCTTAATCCAAAATATAATAAAATTATTGTAATCTTTATAGCAACTATAATTGGTTTGTTAATCTTTTTTATTATTTTATTTCCAACTTTAAAAAAAATTAGACAAATGACACAAGACACATATAATCAACGAATAGCTTTAGAAAAATTATATTTACGAGGACAAAGCATTAGAGAATCCAAAGAAAACTATGAAAAAGTCAAAGATAAAGTCAAGGGATTAGAAAAAGTTTTTAACCATTTGGGTCAAGAATTAGAATTTATTACTGCTTTAGAAAAAATTGCTATAGAAAAAAATGTTTCACAAATAATTAATATTAAAAATCAAAATAAAAATAGCGAGAAAGAAAAAACCACAAATGAAGATTATAGTTCTATTGAAGTTGTAGTAAATTTAAATGGAAATTATGATAATTTAATAAAATATTTGCAAGCTGTTCAAAATTTAGATTTTTATTTTAATATTAATTACCTTGATTTTTATTATTCTAAATCTAAAGCTTTTTCTTTGACAGGCAAAAATAGTGACACAGAAAAAACTTTTGAAAAAAGTAATAATAATCCTATTATTAACCTTACGCTTTCTGGAATAACTTATTGGAAATAAAAAAATATGAAAATATCTATCATTACTAAATACTCATATTATGCAATTGTTGCGTTTACGATTCTGGCTCTTGGTGTTAGTGCATGGTTTTTATACAATAATTTTTATCAAACTTTAACACAAGCTCAAATTGTTTATGTTCTTAAAAACCAAGTTGCTTTTGAATCAATTGACATGAAACTATGGAATAAAATCACTTTTGCATTAAAAGATAAAAAAACTTCAGTTTTATCTACTGAAGAGAATTTAAAAGATCCTTTTGTGCCTTTTATAAATGTTGAGTAAATCGCTTAGGTGCCATATTTCTATATTTTTCTACTAATTTAATTAATTCCTCTACCATATACTCAATTTCTTGTTGAGTATTTTGTTTTCCAAAAGTAATTCGTAAACTTCCATGAGCTTGTTCATGCGACAAGCCAATTGACATTAAAACATGAGACGGTTCTAATGAACCAGACGAACAAGCAGATCCTGTTGAAATGGCAATTCCTGCCAAATCTAAACCAAGCAATAAAGCTTCTCCTTCAACATTCATAAAACTAATATTTAAATTATTTGGCAATCTTTTTTCTAGATCCCCATTTAATTTTATATTTTTAATTTTTTTCTGTATTAATTCTAATGCGTAATCACGCATTTTTTTTATATTTATATTATTTTTATCCCGAGTAATTAGAATCATTTCTACGGCTTTACCTAAACCAACAATTGCTGGAACATTTAAAGTCCCTGATCTTAAATTACTTTCATGATGACCACCATGTTGTATTTTATTTATTTTAGTCCCCTTTTTAACAAATAAGACTCCGATTCCTTTAGGTCCATAAATTTTATGCCCTGATAAGGACAATAAATCCAAATTTAATTTTTGAACATCTACATCTAAATGATTAATTGCCTGCACTGCATCTGTATGAAAAATTATTTTTTTATTTTTTGCTAACTCACCTATTTTTTTTATATTTTGAATAGTTCCAATTTCATTATTTGCATACATTATTGAAATTAATTTAGTATTATTTTTAATTTTTTTTTCAATATCCTCAACTTTAATAATTCCATCACTATTTGGTTTAATATAACTAACTTCTATTCCTTTTTTTTCTAAATTTTGGCAAGTTTCTAAAACAGATGGGTGTTCTATTGTTGAAGTTATTATATGATCTTTAGAATTAATTACTCCTTTAATAGCAATATTATTTGCTTCTGTTGCTCCTGATGTAAAAATAATTTCTTGTAAATCACAATTTAAAAAATCAGCTATTTTTTGACGCGCATTTTCTACTGCTTTTGAAGCCTCTTGCCCAAAAGAATGTAAAGATGAAGCGTTACCATAAATATCACAAAAATAAGGTTCCATTGCTTTTAGAACCTCTTTGTCCATTTGAGTAGTAGCTGCATTGTCTAAATAAACTTTCATATTTTTATACAGCCTGAACTTCTTTAACTTCTGGTACATTTTTCTTTACTGCTTTGCCAATTCCATCTTGCAAGGTCACTTGACTCATTGGACAAGATTGACATGCGCCTTGTAAACGCAATTTTAAAACACCAGACTCTTCATTAAAATCTACAAACTCAACATCACCACCATCCATTTGAAGATGTGGGCGAATTTTATCTAACTCTTGTTTTATTTTATTTATTGTATCCATAAAATTATATAATTAATTATTATTTTAATTTATTTTTATAATTAGAAACAGCTTCTTTTAGACCATCAACAGCTAAGACTGAACAATGAACTTTAGGTGCTGGCAAACCGCCCAAAGAATCAGCTACATCTTGTTTTGAAATTTTTAAAGCTTCACTAATTTTTTTACCTTTAACTAAATCTGTTAACATTGAAGTTGAGGCAATAGCTGCTCCGCAACCTAAAGTTTCAAACTTAATATCCTCAATAATATCATCTTTAATTTTTAAATATATTTTCATCATATCACCACAAACAGGATTACCAACCTCACCAATACCAGAAGCATCAGGGATTTGCCCCTGATTATGTGGATTTTGAAAATGGTCTAAAACTTCTTTTGAATACATAAATTTGTTTAATAATCATAACATACATCAAAATTTGACACAAATTTATTAATTTGCTAAACTATAATTTATATGGCACATAGAAAAGCTGGCGGATCAACTAGACTTGGTCGCGATTCAATTTCAAAAAGACTAGGTGTAAAACTATATGAAGGTCAGATTGCAAAATCTGGCGCTATTTTAATTCGTCAACGCGGTACTAAATTTCATCCAGGCAAAAATGTAAAAAAGGGTGGGGATGATACTTTATTCGCAACTACATCTGGTAAAGTTCACTTTTATCGTAGAAAAAAAATTAAATTTGATGGCGGTTTAAAATGGACAAAATATATTTCTATAATTAATAATAAAAAATAATTTAGATACTATGCCTAATTCAGCAAAACGCGCTCGTGATAAATGGTTGGCTAAAAAGAAAAAGAAAAAAAAGCTTGCGAGTCTAAAAAAGTGACGTAATTACGCCGTAATTATGTCACTTTTTTTATGCAAGCTTTTATAAACTCTCTAAATAATGGATGTGGTTGCAATGGGCGAGATTGAAATTCTGGATGAAATTGAACACCGACCATAAACGGATGATCTGTAACTTCTATTATTTCAACTAAATCTTTCTGTGGATTAATTCCAACTATTCGCATGCCTTTATTAATAAATTTGTTTTTATACTTATTATTAAACTCATATCTGTGTCTGTGCCGCTCTGAAATTTTGTCAGTTTTATATGCTTTAAAGCTAATAGAATTTTTTTCTAATTTAGCTTTATATGCACCTAGTCTCATTGTTGCTCCATAATTTTTATTTTTTATATTTATTTCTTGCTCTTGCATTGTATTAATAACTGGATGTTTTGTTTCTGAATTTAATTCAGTCGAATTTGCGTCTTTTAATTTTAAAATATTTCTTGCAAATTCTATTGTCATAATTTGCATTCCAAGGCACAAGCCAAAATATGGAATTTTATTTTTTCGTGCATATTCTGTGGCCAAAATCATACCTTGAGTTCCTCTTTTTCCAAATCCACCTGGAATAATTATTCCCGCAACTTGATCTAAATTTTTTAGATTTTTTTTGTTTTTTTCATATTGTTCAGAATCTAACCATAAAATATTTGGTTTTAAATTATTTGACCAACAAGCATGGTTAATTGATTCAATAACCGAAATATAAGTATCTTTACAAGACTTAAAATTAAAATATTTTCCAACAATGCCAATATTTATTTGTTTTTTAATATTTTTAATTTTTTTTGATAATTTTTTAAAATCTTGTAAATTGTTTTTTTGTGATTTCAAATTCATTATCTCTAATAAAACATCTCCTAATTTTTCTTTTTCAAAATTTACTGGTACATCATAAATTGAATAAATATCTGGCGCTGATATAATTCTATTTTTAGGCAAACTACATACATTACTAATTGTTCTTTTAATATCTAGTGTAGCTGGTTTTTCTGAACGACACAAAATTAAATCTGGCTGAATTCCAGCTGAATTTAAAGTTCTAATTGCATATTGTGTTGGTTTTGATTTTTGCTCGCCTAACAACCCAGGTGTTGGCAGATAACTAACCATAACTGTAAAAACATCATCTGGATTTTTTGCCTTTAAAATTCGCGCAGCTTCTAAAAATAATAATACTTGATATTCACCAACTGTGCCTCCAAATTCTGTAACTACAATATCTGCTTTATTTTTTTTCTGACATTTTTTAATGCGCCTGATTATTTCATTTGGAATATCTGGTACAACTTCTACATCTTCCCCGCCATATTCTAAATTCCTTTCTCGCTTAATAACTTCCTGATAAACTTGCCCTGTTGTAATATAATTATCAGCTGTGCAAATTTGATCAGTAAATCTTTCATAATTACTCAAATCTTGATCTGCCTCAATTCCATCTTGACCAACAAAAACCTCCCCATGCTCTGCCGGACGAATTGTCCCAGCATCTATATTTACATACATATCAGCTTTTATGTTTGATATTTTAAAACCTTTGGATTGTAAAATCTTAGCAATAGACGCAGAAGCAACACCTTTTCCAACAGATGACATTACTCCCCCAACTACAAAAATATATTTTGGATTTTGCATATTTTATTCACTTAAGACTTCAATGTTAATAGGAATAATAATATTATTAATTTTCAGATCAATCTGATGTTTTCCAATTTCTTTAATATGTTTATCTATTTTAATTTTGTATTTTTTTAAATCTAAATTAAAATTATTTTTTAAAGCCATTAAAATTTCCTCTAATGTAATGGCAGCAAATAATTTGCCTTTATCTGAAGCTTGTTTTTTTATAACTATTTTTTTATTTTCTAATTTATTAAATAAACCTTTTAATTTTTTCTCATCTTCTTGTTCTTTTTTTATTATATTTTTAGTTTTTAATTTTAATTCTTTAATTTTTTCTTGAGTAGCTGGTGTAGCTATTTTTTGAGGAATTAAAAAATTCATGGCATAACCGTCAGCTATATTTTTAATTTCGCCTTTTTTGCCAAGTTTTTTATTATCTTTCAAAAGAATTATTTTCATAACATTTAAAATTTCCAAGATACAAGTTCCAATTTCCAAAATTTATTAAAATAAGATTTTGGGATTTGTAATTTGATTTTTGGGATTTATTTGGAAATTGTTTCTTGGAAATTGGAAATTATTTATTTAATAAAATTTCCATTGCTTTATCTAATTGTGAATCTACGCCATTTTTTGCATTTTCCTCTGTTATTTCAATTATTTCATTTGGTTCAATACCTGTTAAATCAATCTGACGACCATGAGGCGTTAGCCATCGTGCAATTGTAAGCTTAACTGCTGACCCATCTGAAAACTCACTTAAATTCTGCACAGAACCTTTTCCAAAAGTAGTTTGTCCTACAATTGTAGCAACATTATAATCCTGTAAAGCGCCAGCTACAATTTCTGAAGCAGAAGCAGATCCTGTATTTACTAAAACAATTGTTGGATAATCTTTTAATTGTGCTTTTCCATTTGCTAAATATTGTTTTTTATCACCATTAGCTGACTGCTCTTGAACAATAGGTTTGCCTGCTTCAATCCAATATGAAGCAATAGTAACTGAACGATCTAAGTAGCCGCCTGGATTATTTCGTAAATCCAAAATTATTCCTTGTGGATCTTGTAATAATATTTCATCTACAATTTTACGCAAACGAACATCAGTATCTGAATTAAAATTAGTAATTCTAACATATGCCATTTTTTCATCTTTCATTTCCCAACGAACACTAACAATTTTAATTGTATCGCGCACAATTGTTATTTCATGAAATTTATTATCGCGTTCACGATAAACTTTTAAAACAACTGAAGTTCCTTTTTTACCGCGAATTTTTCTAACTGCTTGATTTAAAGAAATATTTTCCGTGCTTTCATTATTAATTTTAATTACTTTATCTTTTGGTTTTAAGCCAGCTTTTTCAGCTGGTGATTCTGGTAAAGGTGAAATAATTGTTAATATTTTATCACGAATGCCTATTTCTGCGCCAATTCCTTCAAATTTACCTTGTAAATCGTCTTTAAACTCTTTGGCTGGTTCTGGAGTTAAAAACACTGAATAAGGATCTTCTAATGCTGAAACCAAGCCTGCAACTGCTCCATAAAGTAGCTTAGTTTCGCCAGCTGGACGATCTATGTATTCTTGTTGAATTTTGTTCCATACTTCCCAAAATAAACTAAAATTGACTTGATTTTTTAGATATTCTGGCAAACTAGCATCTTTACCTGAAACTTTGCCATATTCTTCTTGATTATCAGATACAACTACATCTGGTTCAGTAACTACTGTTAATTTCCCTTGTTTTTTGCCAATCATCATTCCTGATCCAAAAGCAATAATTAACAAAACTAAAACTAAATACAAAGCTAGTGGTCTTTTAAACCACTTGATTTTGTTATTATTTTCACTATTTATTAAATTATTCATAATTAAAATCTGTTTCAAACTTTTATGACCCCTAGGAGTTCGGAACTTTTTTGGAGTTAAAAGCTTTTAATTTTTTAAAAAGTTCCGAACAGTCTCTAATTCCGCTTCGCTCCATTAGAGCCAAGTTCTGAACAGGATTTATTATACCATACAATTTTGAAAATAAAAAAAGCCGTCTTTTTTTGACGGCTATATGAAAAATGATAAAATCTTTCTTTATTTGCCTTCTATTTGGCCTCGTATTTTGCATTATTCCTCCTGTTTTTTAAAAAGATTATGCAAAAATTCACAATCTTCATTATTTGTATATATTTTTGCAGCAACTAGCCCTCTTTCCATTGGCCATTTTATATTTTTCCCGTATTCAGAAAATTTATAAAAACTAAATCTTCCGTCATAGAAAATAATGTCTTTTTGTTCATGGTGAGATAAAAGTTGATTTATATCATCTTTTTTAGGACCATATAAGTCGCCAAAACGATCCATAAAAATATAAAAGACAACAGCTAAAAATATAAGCGAACCTTGTCTATACCAATTCATATTGGCAAAGAAAAAAATAGCAATAGTAATTACAAGAACAGTGATAAAAATTGTAACAAAAAAATGAAACCAAAAACGATGTGCTTTTGAGGGAATTAGTGAAAAATCTAATTCCAACAATTCCTGTTCAGAATAAATTTTTTCAACTTTTGCGATTTGCATAATTTCCTCCAAATTTAGTTGATTTTTTAATGAATTTTTGTTAAATTAAATGTAGCAAGTTTTTATTATATTGTCAAGCTTATGACCATAACTCACCGCAGAATTTTATATTCTTTATTTTTCCTGGCTTTTTTTATTACAGCGCCAATTGTAATTTTATGGGCTCAAGGATATCGCTATAATTTTAACCAACATCGTTTACAAAAAACAGGTGTTTTGTTTTTGGAATCAAAACCTTCCCGCGCTGAAATTTATTTAAATAATAAATTACAAAATATAAAAACAACTGCACGATTAAAAAATTTATTGCCAGATGAATATTTAGTTGAAATTAAAAAAGATGGTTTTCAATCGTGGCAAAAAAAATTAAAAGTTGAACCAGGACAAACAACTTTTGCACAATATATACGATTGTTTAAATCTGAAACAAAAATAAAAAATATTTTAAGTCAAAAAATACTTTTAACTAGTTCTTTAATTAATTCTAATTTAGCTTTAGTTTTTAAACAAAATAACCAAAATCAATTAGCTGTTTTTAATTTAGAAAACAAAAAATTAACTAAACTAACTGCTCTTAATTTTACACCTAAAAAAATAATTTTATCACCTAACTCAGAATTTATTTTATTAACTACTCCATATTTAGAAAAATTAATTTTTGATATTAAGCAACAAAAAATTATTAATTTAACTAATTTGACCAAACAAAATATTTTAAAAGTTAATTGGCCAACAAATGAAAGAAATGACATACTTTTTTTACAAACTTCAAATAAATTATTAAAAACTAATTTAGTTTCCAAAAAATCTATTAATTTGCTAAATTTTTCAATTTTAGATTTTTACTTATCAAACAATTCAATTTATTTTCTTCAAAAAACTAGCAGTCAAATTTTATTAAATAAAGTTGAATTAAATGATTTAAAAAATATTTCATTAATAACAACTTTGCCAATTTCAAATAATTATGAATTTCAAAAAAGTTCTAATAAGCATTTATCATTATTAGACAAAAAAAATAATATTTTTTATTTAATAAATTTAGAAGATAATCAAAAAGAGATTTTTCCGGAAATTGATTATATAAATTGGTCATTAAATGAAAAAACAATTTTACTTGCCAATAATTTTGAAATTTTAGTTTATGATTTAGAAAAACAAGAAAAAAACCTAATCGTTAGATTAAGTCAAAAGATTAACAAAATTCATTGGTATCCTATAGCAACACACATACTTTATTCAACAAAAAACACAATCAAAGCAGTTGAGCACATTAATACTGAAAAATATTTTAATGTTTTAATTGAACAAGATAATATTCAAGATTTTTTTATAAATAAAAACGGAGACAAAATTTATTTTATTGATGAAAATGGGATAAATTTAGCTGAGATTCAATAAAATATCTTCTAATTTTTCCTGTGGCGGTTTGTTTACAATTGATTGAATTGATCTGCCTTTATCATCTTGCCAGCGCGGAATTACATGAATATGTAAATGATCAACCTCTTGTCCAGCTTTTTTGCCTAAATTCATTCCAATATTAAATCCATCTGGTTTTAGCTTATCTTTAATTTGCTGGGTTATTTTTTTTATAGCCAAAAATAAGGGTTTAATTTTTTCATCTGGTAAATCAAGTAAAGTTTCTGCGTGAATTTTTGGGATAACTACTGTATGTGCTTTAGCAATTGGATTAATATCTAAAAATGCCAAAACATTTTCATCTTCATAAACTTTATAACATGGAATTTCACCTGACACGATTTTACAAAATAGACAATTCATAAATTTTTCCTCCCTTATTAATTAAAATTTCTTTTTCTAGTTTTAAATTTTCAGGGTTAAAGATTTCTTTATTTAATTCTTCTAAATTTGTTTTTTCATTATGATGAAAATAATAAATATTTTTATATTTTAATAATTTCTTAATTTCTAAAAATTCTACCCTGTTTTGCTGTATAATAATATGCTTAAATTCTGGAAAAACAACTTTATCTGTGCCTGAGCTTAAATATATTATATCATTTTTATTAATATAATTTAATAGATCTTGATTTTGAATTTGGTATTTTATAATTTGATTTTTAATATTAATTAAAGATTCGGAAGTTTTTAAGTAAACTTGATTAAAAGAAGAAAAAAACAAACAGTAAGCAGCAAAAGCTAAATAGCAAATAAAAATTATTTTATTTTTATTTTTTAAATAATTCCCTATTTTTACTAGCAAAAAAGCAATAATTGGCAAACTAAAAACAAATAAAGGTAAAAAATATCTTATATAAGACGATCCTAAACTAATTAAACTGAAATCAATTGAATCTTGAAAAAACCAAGAACCATAATAAATTGATAAATAACAAGCAATAGATAACAAAGTTATTAAATATAATTTTTGAATTTTAGTTTTTTTTGTTTTTAAAAATAAAATCAAACCTGATATAAATAAAATGAGCCAAGGCCAAAATAATTTTAAGATATATTTGTAAAATACATGATTTACAATCACTTGCGGATGAAAACCAAATGGTAAAACTAAAGCTTGAAAATAATTAATTGATTCAATTTCATTTGATTCTAAATTGGAACTAACAGTGTGAATTGGATATCCAGTAGAAAAATAATTATTATATAAAATTTTATGTTGGTATAAAACTGGGACAAAACAAAAACTAAAAATAACAAAACTTAATAGTAAATACAACCATAAATTTTTTAATTTTTTTAAATTAAAAACTAGAATTAATAAAATTATTAAAAACACCCATACAATTTCAGAAGTTCTAGTTATTAATGATAATCCAAAAAATAATCCTGTTAATATTGATACACATAATTTATTCTTATTTATATTAAATAATTTAATTAAAAAATAAAGCCCTATTACTAGCAAAGATAAAAATAAAATATTATGAAACATTGTGCGAGATGCATAATACCAAAACCCTGGAAAAATAAACATTAATAAAGCTGATATAAAAGCTATTGGGCTGGCTCCTAGCTCCTGCTTGGAGCCATTTTGTTTATTCTCAAAAAACAATTTAATTAATAAATAAAAAAACAAAACACTTATTACTGCAAAAAATGGTGTCAAAAAAACAATTATGTTAGTAGAAAATATTTTAGCTAAATTGCCATAAATTAAATCCATACCCAAAAAATTACCAGGAGTTATTCTAGATTCAATAACATAAGCCCAGCGCGGAAAAATCACACGATTAGCAAAATTGTCTAAAGGTTCAAAATAGTATAATTCACCAGTTTTAGCATATTGCTCGCTAAAATAGTGATTAATAACTTCATCTGGTGTATTAAATTTTAAAGAAGATTGAATATTATGTTCATTTTGCCAAATTAACTGGCTAATTGGCAAAAATGAATAAACAATAAAGAAGACAATTGCTAAAATTGCTAAAATACTAAAATATTTGTCTTTAAATAACTGCATAACTCTATTATAACAGATGTGCATTAAAAGT